>NZ_JBVJOT010000002.1:121206-268254 GCF_055583025.1 Streptomyces sp. NPDC104831 | reverse complement strand
TCTTCCCCCCCTTCCCGCCCCCCCCCCCCCCCCACCCACCCCCCCCCCCCCCCCCCCCCCCCCCCCCCCCCCCCCCCCCCCCCCCCCCCCCCCCCCCCCCCCCCCCCCCCCCCCCCCCCCCCCCCACCGCTCTTTTCACCGACCCTGGAGACGACGTGTCCGACCGGCACCGCTCCTTGCGCCGCCGTCACCGCGCGCACGCTCGGCACCACCGCGTCCGGAGGCCGGCTCGGTCGCGTGTTCCCCGGGTGACGCCGGTCGCCGGCCCGGCGGGAGGGCCGGTTTCTGACCTACCGTCAGGCCCGTCGCGGCGCGAGGGTTTTCCCGTGCCGTGACGGGCCCCTGTTGTCTCCCCAGTTGTCATGCCCTTGATGGACCCGGTTCAGCAGGCGGACCGTACGGCCGTTTGAACTTCCGCATGTCCGACCCACCCGTCCATGTGGCCACTGTGGCAAAGGGAGTCAGCGCATGACCGCATCATCCCCCGACCGCCGCCGCTTTCTGACCGCCGGGGCCGCCGTCCTCGGGGCCGCGGCCTCCGCCCAGCTGTGGCTGCCGGGCACCGCCCGCGCGGCCGACACCCCGGTGCCCGACGGGGTGTTCACCCTCGGCGTGGCCTCCGGCGATCCGCTCCCCGACGGCATCGTGCTGTGGACCAGACTCGCGCCCGACCCGCTGAACGGCGGCGGGATGCCGGCCGCGGTCTTCCCCGTGGACTGGGAGATCGCCGAGGACGAGCGGTTCCGCAGGATCGCCCGCCGGGGCACCGCCGAGGCCCGCCCCGAACTCGGTCACAGCGTCCACGTGGACGTCCGCGGCCTGCGCCCGGACCGTGCGTACTGGTACCGCTTCCGGGCCGGCACCCAGCTCTCGCCCACCGGCCGCACCCGCACCGCGCCCCATCCCCGCCGGCGGGGCGGAGCGCTGCGCGTGGCCCTGGCCTCCTGCCAGAACTGGCAGCACGGCTACTTCACGCCGTACGCCGACATGCTCGCGCAGGACCCGGACTTCGTGCTCTTCGTCGGCGACTACATCTACGAGTCCACGCCCTCGGCCACGGCCGTGCGGCGGCACGAGGGCAAGGGCGAGCCCTACACCCTCACCCAGTACCGCAACCGGTACGCCCAGTACCGCACCGACCCCGGCCTCGCCGCGATGCACGCGAACGCCCCCTGGGTGGTCACCTTCGACGACCACGAGGTGGACAACGACTGGGCCGGCGAGGTCCCGCAGGACCCCGACAAGCAGCCGCACGACAAGTTCCTGGCCCGGCGGGCGGCGGCCTTCCAGGCGTACTACGAGCACATGCCGGTGCGCGCCACGGCGATCCCCGACGGGCCGCACATCCAGATGTACCGACGCCTGGAGTTCGGCCGGCTGGCCCGGCTCAACGTCCTCGACACCCGGCAGTTCCGCACCGACCAGGCCACCACGCAGGAGGGCGCCCAGGAGCCCGCGCGGACCATGCTCGGCGCCGCGCAGAAGCAGTGGCTGCTGGACGGGCTGTACGACTCCCCGGCCCGCTGGAACCTCGTCGCCTCGCAGATCATGATGGCGGAGACCGATCTGCTGCCCGGCGACGGCAAGCTCTGGTTCTACGACGCGTGGGACGGCTACCAGGCCGAGCGCAACGCCCTGGTGGAGGAGTTCGCCGGCATCCGCAATCCGGTGGTGCTCTCCGGGGACCGCCATCTGACGATGATCAGCGACCTGAAGACGGACTTCGACGACCCGGACTCCGACGTGGTCGGCGCCGAGTTCGTCGGCACCTCCATCTCCAGCAGCGGCGACCAGGACCAGGACGCCTTCCACAAGCAGTGGGACCCGCTGATGGCGGACAACCCGCACTGGAAGCTCATCGACGCCCACCGCGGCTACCACCTGTTCGACATCCGCCCCGACGGCATCGACGCGCGGGTCCGCGTGGTCGACACGGTCCTCAAGCCGCAGGCGACGGCCTCCACCCTGGCCCGGCTGCGGGTGGAGTCGGACGAGCCGGGCGTCCGCCTGGTGTGACGGATCGCGCGTGAGCCCGGGGCCCGGAGGGGTCCCGGGCTCTTGTCGTTCCCGGGGCACTTGTGGAGTTACTCACAGCAAATTCACCGGCATTCACACCGCCCGTCGCGCGTCACCGGGAGTGAAAGGTGAATGACAGGTTGCGCGCACATATGCGGTGAGAGTCGCTCACCTTGCATCGTGGTAACCGAAAGTGGGACCATTTCAAGGTTCCCTGTCGCCCCAAGGTAGGTCACCTGTGTCCCAGCGCATAGCCAAGCCCCGTACCACCGCAGTGATCCTGGCCGGTGGCACCGGCCAGCGGGTGGGTCTGTCGATCCCCAAGCAGCTGCTGAAGATCGCCGGCAAGGCAGTCATCGAGCACACCCTGACCACCTTCCAGAACGCCGACTCGATCGACGACGTCATCGTGCTGATGGCCCCGGGCTATGTGCCGGACGTCGAGAAGATCGTCGCCAAGGCGGGCTTCACGAAGGTGAAGAAGGTCATCGAGGGCGGGGCGACGCGGAACGAGACCACCGAGCGCGCCATCGCCGCCCTCCGCGAGGGCCTGGCCGAGGGCGAGGACCTCAACGTCCTCTTCCACGACGCCGTGCGCCCGCTGCTCTCGCAGCGCGTCATCGACGACTGCGTGGCCGCACTGGACCGTTACCAGGCGGTGGACGTCGCCATCCCGTCCGCGGACACCATCATCGTCACGCGCACCCACGGCGAGGACGGCGAGTTCATCACCGAGATCCCGGACCGCTCCCGGCTGCGCCGCGGCCAGACCCCGCAGGCGTTCAAGCTGTCCACCATCCGCCGTGCCTACGAGGTCGCGTCCGGCGACCCGAACTTCCAGGCCACGGACGACTGCTCGGTGGTCCTGAAGTACCTGCCGGACGTGCCGATCCACGTCGTCGCGGGCGACGAGTACAACATGAAGGTGACCCAGCCGGTCGACGTCTTCATCGCCGACAAGCTGTTCCAGCTCGCCTCCACCGCCGCGCCCGAGCAGAACGGCGAGGACGCCTACCGCGAGCTGCTCACCGGCAAGACCGTCGTCATCTTCGGCGGCTCCTACGGCATCGGCAAGGACATCGCCGAACTCGCCGGGTCCTACGGCGCGCGCGTCTACGCGCTGGGCCGCTCCACCACCGGCACCCACGTGGAGAACCCGGAGGAGGTCGACGACGCGCTGTCCAAGGCCTACGCGGACACCGGCCGGATCGACTACGTGGTCAACACCGCGGGCGTCCTGCGCATCGGCAAGCTCGCCGAGACCGACAACGCCACCATCGAGGAGGCGCTGAAGGTCAACTACCTGGCGCCGGTGCAGATCGCCCGCTCCTCCTACAAGTACCTGGCCGAGACCAAGGGCCAGCTGCTGCTCTACACCTCCAGCAGCTACACCCGGGGCCGCGCCGAGTACTCGCTGTACTCCTCCACCAAGGCCGCCATGGTGAACCTCACCCAGGCGCTGTCCGACGAGTGGGCCGCCGACGGCATCCGGGTCAACTGCATCAACCCCGAGCGCACCGCGACGCCGATGCGCACCAAGGCCTTCGGCCAGGAGCCGTCGGGCACCCTGCTCTCCTCCGAGGCCGTGGCCCGCACCTCCCTGGACGTGCTGCTGTCGGAGCTGACGGGACACGTCATCGACGTCCGCCAGCAGGACCCGACCGCGGGCGCCGCCCGGGCCTCCGGCTTCGAGCAGGCGCTGGCCTCCGTGCTGGACCGTCAGGACGGCGTGTAATAATCGCCTTTAAATAGCTTTCATGAATTCAGGCCTCTGTGCTCGCTCGTTCACCGGGTGTTCGCAGGGGCCTGAATCCGTACACCGCGCATATTCGTACACTCCCCGAAACACCGGCATTTCCGGCATGACTGAACAAAACCGGCACCCCTCCCTCCCAGAGCAGGTTTCTCCGTGATATCCACCGCTATTCGCGTCGCCCGGGTGGGCAACGCGGCCGAGCTGGCCGCGGCGGTCCTCGTGATGCTGGGCTTCCCGGCCCTCATGCTGGCCGCGCTCGTCCCGAGCGTTCCCGCCTTCGCGGCCCTGGCCGCCGTGACGTATCTGGCGGACCACTATCTGCACCGCAAGGGCAGCTACCTGATCAACCGCCTCAGCAAGGTCCGGGCGGGTCTGTCGATCCGCTTCCTGATCCGGCAGCTGTTGCTGGTCCTGCTGCTGGCCCGCCTGTCCCTCTCGGACGACCTGATCTTCTACGGCGCGGTCGCCTGCTTCATCGCCTTCTACGGCCTCCAGGCCCCGCACGGTGCCCTGGTCACCCTCATCCGCAACCGCCGCCGGATGCCGGTCGCCACCCGCAACATCGACCTGAAGTCCCGCGTCCGCATCCCGGACGCCCCGCCGCGCGGGCTGCTGCACCGCTCCGCGGAGAAGATGCTCCACCTCGACCTGTTCGCGGTCGCCGGCATCCTGGTCGCCGCCGAGTCGGACTCCGCCGCCCCCGGCTTCGTCGGCGTCGGCCTCACCTTCGGCCTCGGCTGCCTCTACGTCCTCGCCCTGGTGCCGTACGTGCGCGGCCGGCGGATCCCGCCGCGGGCCGACGCCGTCCTCGCCGCCGTCGACGACTGGCTGGCCGGCTACAAGCCGGAGACGGTCCTGTACTTCTCCGGCTCCAAGGACTCCGCCTACCAGGTCAACATGTGGCTGGAGACGATGGAGCGGCTGGAGACCCGGCCGCTGATCATCCTCCGTGAGCGCGTCATCCTGAACAACCTCGCGCCCACCACGGTCCCCGTCATCTGCGTGCCCGGAGGGGTGCACCTGATGAACCTGGACCTGTCCACCGTGCGCGTCGCCCTCTACGCGGCCAACGTCGGCAAGAACATCCACCTGCTGCGCGTGCCCACCATGAAGCACGTCTTCATCGGCCACGGCGACAGCGACAAGCTCGCCAGCGTCAACCCGTACAGCAAGGTGTACGACGAGGTGTGGACCGCCGGCCGGGCCGGCCGCGACCGCTACGCCATCGCCGACGTCGGCGTCCGCGACGACGACATCGTGGAGGTCGGCCGCCCGCAGCTCGCGCCCATCCAGAGCTGGCAGGGCGTGCCCGCCGGCCGTATCCCCACCGTGCTCTACGCCCCCACCTGGGAGGGCTGGGACGGCAACCCCGGCAACACCTCGATCGTGCTGGCCGGCGAGAACATCGTCCAGCGGCTGATCACGGCCGACCCGCCGGTCCGCGTCCTGTACAAGCCGCACCCGTTCACCGGCACCGTCAGCAAGGACGCCAAGGCCGCCCACCAGCGCATCGCCGCCCTGGTCGAGAAGGCCGCCGCCGAGCGCGCCGGCGACTCCCGCTTCACCGCCGACCGCGCCGAGATGGACCGCGCCAAGGCCGAACTGGCCCGCATCGAGGCCCGGCTCGCCGAGCTGGCCGGCGCCGGCGGCACCAAGGGAGACGAGGCCGAGGCCACCCGCGACGGCATCGTGGACGTGGCCAGGCACGAGGAGATCGCGCGGCTGCGCGCCGAGTGGAACGAGGTCTACTGGCGCTCCTTCCCCTCGCACGAGCACCGCGTCATCACCGGCGCCGAACCGCGCCTGTACGACTGCTTCAACGTCTCCGACGCGATGGTCTCCGACATCTCCTCCGTGGTCTCCGACTTCATCGCGAGCGGCAAGCCGTACGCCGTCACCGACTCCGCCGCGGTGGGCGTCGAGGAGTTCAAGCGGCACAACACGGCCGTGCGCGCCGCCGTGATCCTGTCCAACAGCGCCGTCGAACTGGGCGATCTGCTGCACGCCGTGCGCAATCCGTCCGCCGACCCGCTCGCGGAGGACCGCAAGGACCTGAAGGAGTACCTGCTCGGCCCCGACGAGCCGGCCTCGATCGACCAGTTCAACGGCGCCGTCGCCGACCTGGCCCGCAAGTCCGAGGCCCGCAACGCCGGCCAGGAGGCCCGGCTGGCCGCGGAGGCCGACCCCGCCCAGGCGGCCGAGCTGACCGGCGCGGTGCCGGCCCAGCGCGCCGCGTCGGCCGGGGAGACGGACGGCGTGACCGCGGGCTGACCGGCCCGCCGCAACGCACCCGGCCCCTGGGGGGAACGCCCCCCGGGGGCCTTCGTCGTGCCCCGCGCCCGCGCCGGGCCCCGCGCTCACGTCTTGCCCCGTTCTCAACCGGTCCTCGGCGGTTCTTACCGTGCGGGCGTAGTGTTCGTGCGGCGGCTTTCTGTGAGTTCCGCCACTCAAGGCGTTCGGCAAGGCAACCGCCGCCCCCGACCGCCCGTCTAGCACCTTGCGATCGAGTCGATGCGGGGGAAATTCTTGGTGAACGAGGGGGAAGTGTGACCGTCGTGACGCAGCCCGATGTGAGCGTGGTCATCGGGGCGTACGAAGCGATGCCGTACCTGGTCGAGTGCCTGGCATCCGTCGAGGCGCAGACCATCGGTGCGGACCGGATGGAGGTCATCGCGGTCGACGACGGCTCCACCGACGGCACCGGCGACTGCCTGGAGGAGTTCGCCGCCCGCGCCCCCATGCCGGTGACCGTCGTCCGCCAGGAGAACTCCGGCGGCCCCAGCGGTCCCCGCAACGTCGGCCTGGCCAAGGCGAGCGGCCGCTACGTCTTCTTCCTCGACGCCGACGACCGGCTCGGCCCCGAGGCCCTGGAGCGCATGGTCGCCATGGCCGACAAGAACGGCACGGACGTGGTCCTCGGCCGGGTCGAGGGCGTCAACCGCTCCGCGCCCAAGTCCATGTGGGGCAAGACGCTGGACCGCGCCGACGTCTTCACCTCGAACATCAAGTTCACCCTCAGCGCGCAGAAGCTGTTCCGCCGCTCCCTGCTGGAACGGCACGGCATGCGGTTCGACGAGTCGCTGTTCACCGGCGAGGACGCCCTCTTCACGCTGGAGGCGTACCTGCGCGCCGACGGCGTCTCCGTGGTCGCCGACTACACCTGCTACTACCTGGTCGGCCGCGACGACGGCAAGCAGGTCACCAAGAGCGGCAGCTACACCCTGCGCTTCGACTCCGCGCGCTCTCTGATGAAGCTGATCGCCGACATGGTCCCGGCCGGCGACAAGCGCGACCTGCTCATGGTGCGGCCGTTCCTCGTCACGCTGCTGCCGCAGTTCGGCCCGAAGTTCCTCACGGACGGTGAGGAGATCCGGCGGAACAAGTTCGAGCTGGCCAAACCGCTGATGGACGCCTACTGGACGCCCGGCGTGGCCCGCCGGCTCAAGGTGCACGAGCGGCTGCGGCTGCACCTGGTCGCCATGCAGCGGCCCGAGCTGCTGGTCGACGTCGTCAGGTTCGTCAAGGAGAAGAAGCAGCCCGACGCCGTGCTGGAGAAGCGCGGCACCCGGCTCTACCTCGGCTACCCGCACTTCCGGTCCGAGACCGCCGGGGTCCCCGACGAGATCTACCGCGCCGAGGCCCGCGAGGCCCGCGCCTACCCGGGCTACCGCGAGGCGGTCGCCAACTCCGTGCCGCGCCGCGCCGTGCGCAAGATCCGCCGCAAGCTGCGGCGCCTGCTGGCGGGCAGGAAGATCGGAGCGGCGGCGGCCTGACGCCGCACGGGGGCGGGACCGGGGCCCGGGCGGATGCGCCCGGCCCCCTCCTTCCCCCCGCCGGGTCTACTGCTTGCCCGACTGGAGTGCGCGGCGCAGGGGGCGGCCCACCACGCGCCGCGCACGGCGGTAGACGGACGTGCCGGAGGCCGGGCTCGCCGCCTCCTTCGCCTTCGCCAGCTCCCGCCGCAACCGCTCGTTGTCCCGGGCGAGTTCGCTCACCTGGCTGTGCAGCCAGCCGAACCGGCCGCTCAGCGCGGCGGGGTCGGCGTCGTTCCACGGCCGGATGCCGGGCGGGAACGCCAGCGACCGCATCTTCTTGTCGAAGGCCGCGCCGCCGTCGCCGTGCGTGAAGGTGTTGTCGAGCCCGTTCTTGTCCAGGAAGGCCACGAACCGGTCGAAGCGCTCCGCGTGGCCCCCGACCAGCCCGCTCAGGTCCAGCTGCTCGTACAGCCGGATCGGATCGGCCGCCAGCAGCTCCTTGGTGACCTGGTCCAGCCGCCGGTGCGGGATCTCGAAGTACCGGCACAGCTCCAGCGTGCGCGAGTCCCCGCACAGCACCGTCGCTGGCGTCCCCGCGAGCAGCGCCGCGATGTTGCCGTGGATGCGCGAGCCGAAGGAGAAGTCGTAGGAGCGCAGGTCGTCGATCCAGGTGACCGGGTCGACGTACACCCGCGCCTTGCCCTCCCGGTACATCGGGTGGTCCGGGTGCGTCGGCATCGCCGTCACCCGGGCGTTGGGGTCGCTCAGGTCCCGCCAGTGCAGCTGCCGGGCGTCGCTGATGTTCTGCCCGATGAAGCACAGGTTCGGATAGCGGTCGTGGGCACGGGTGATGATCCGGTCCAGGCCCTGCTTCTGCACCGCGTGGTGCGACCCGTTCACCGCGATCCGCGCGTCCGCCGTCAGCCGGGGCACCCGCTCGCGCACGTCGAGCTGTCGGCCGTACAGGAACAGCGACGGGCAGCCGATGACCTCGACGTCGCGGAAGCCCAGGTCGCGCAGGTACTGCTCGGTGAACTCGCCGCGCACCCCGATGGAGGCGCTGCGCTCCAGCACCGCCGCGCAGAAGTCGCGCACCGACTGTTCCATCGGCTTCAGCCGCGCCGGGTCGTACCCCAGCCCGGCCTGTGCGCCGACCCCCAGCACCACGACGGGGATCCGCAGCTTGCCGATCAGGCGGGTCAGCCGCTTCAGCCGGCCCTCGAAGGACGGCCGGAAGGCGTTGGCGAGCGGTACGACGAAGACGTCGTACTCCTCGTTGATCCGGGCCGCCGCCGAGACGTCCGTGCCGATGCCGTTGGAGACGACCTCGGTGTGCGGTGTCTCCAGGATCTTGTGCGCGGCATCGCTGAAGATCAGGTTGCCGGAGTTGGTGGCGATGACGTCCCGGTGGAGAGCCTCCTCGATGGACAGGACGTCGTACGGGCTCTTGCCCGAGCGCAGCAGGACGCGCTTCACAGGGCGAACATTATGTGACACAAAGTTCAACTTATGTTGGATCAGGTTTTGATTTCTACAGGCAACCACTACAACTTTTTTGCCGTACGCGAATCTGTGAGCGAACCATGCGCCCCCGCGCTGTCCGGGAGCTGGACCGGTGAGCCGCTCCCGGCCCCGCTCGCGTAGATTGCCGGGCAGGCAGCCGACAGCGCGCGAGGGGACGGAAGGCACCGTGGCAAGGGCAAGGCAGGCCGTGGGCGAGGCCCGCAGGATCGTCGTCAAGGTGGGCTCCTCCTCGCTGACCACCGCCGAGGGCGGCCTGGACGCCGACCGCGTCGACGCCCTCGTCGACGTCCTCGCCAAGAGCCGCGGCGGCGGGGAGCGGGAGATCGTCCTCGTCTCCTCCGGCGCCATCGCCGCCGGCCTCGCCCCCCTCGGCCTGCGCCGCCGCCCCCGGGACCTCGCCCGCCAGCAGGCCGCCGCCAGCGTCGGCCAGGGCCTGCTCGTCGCCCGCTACACCGCCTCCTTCGCCCGCTACGGCGTCCGCGTCGGCCAGATCCTGCTCACCAGCGACGACATGAGCCGCCGCGCCCACCACCGCAACGCCTCGCGCACCCTCGACGCACTGCTCGCGATGGGCGCCTTCCCGATCGTCAACGAGAACGACACCGTCGCCACCGACGAGATCCGCTTCGGCGACAACGACCGCCTCGCCGCGCTCGTCGCCCACCTCGTCCACGCCGACCTGCTCGTCCTCCTCTCCGACGTCGACGGCGTCTACGACGGCGACCCCAGCCGGCCCGGCACCTCCCGGATCGCCCAGGTGAGGGGCCCGCAGGACCTCGCCGGCGTCGAGATCGGCAGCGCGGGCAAGGCCGGCGTCGGCACCGGCGGCATGGTCACCAAGGTGGAGGCCGCCCGGATCGCCGCGGCCGCCGGCATCCCGGTGGTGCTCACCAGCGCCGTCCACGCGGCCGAGGCCCTGGCCGGCGGCGACACCGGCACCTACTTCCACCCCACCGGCAAGCGCTCCGCCGACCGCCTCCTGTGGCTCCAGCACGCCTCCACCCCGCAGGGCGCGCTGACCCTGGACGACGGCGCGGTGGACGCGGTCGTGAACGGGCGCAAGTCGCTGCTGCCCGCCGGGATCGCCGCCGTGGAGGGCGAGTTCAGCGCCGGCGACCCCGTCGAACTGCGTGACGCGCGGGGCCGCGCGGTGGCCCGGGGGCTCGTCAACTTCGACGCCAAGGAGATCCCCCGGCTGATCGGGCGTTCGACGCACGAGCTCGCACGGGAGCTGGGCGCCGCGTACGAACGAGAGGTCGTACACAGGGACGACCTGGTGCTCCTGCACGGGTGACGCTCGCAAAACCACTCGTAAAGCGGAGCGTGCGGAACGCCCCCGGTGGGGGACGTTCCGTAAAACCCCCACGCGAACTCCTGCGGCCTGCTCAACTTTGTCTCGGGAACATGTTGAAGGGAACACGTTCCGTCAAGGGGCCAAGCGAGCCATGCGGCCTTGCCGGCCATGCGTGAAGGAGGCCGTCGTGAGACGAGTGCGCCCGGGGGCGGCGTCCCGCGGTGCTCTGACGAGCGTCGCGGCCGGGGACACCTATGAGCAACCCACAGACCTGCCCAGGCTGTGGCACGTCACCCTGAGCGTCTCCGGTGAGAAGGTCCCGCTGCCGGAACTGAGGCGGGCCCTGGAACAGCTCGCCCACGACCACCCCTTCCTGCTGACCAGCAGATACGCGACCGACCACGCGGAGATCCGGTACTGGGAAGAGGCCCGCGACCTGCACGACGCCGCCGCGGTGGCGCTGCGCCTGTGGGGCGAGCACCGGCAGAGCGCCGGCCTGCCGCGCTGGGAGATCGTCGGCCTGGAGGTCATCGACCGCGAGACCTACCACCACCGCATCGCCGAGGGCTACGGCCCGTCACCGGCCACACCGGTGGGCGTCCACCCGTTCTGAGCCGGGGCCCCGGGAGGCAACCGGTAAGAATCGAGGAGGGAGCCGGTAAGAAACCTGGGGGAGGGTTCGCCCTTTTTGGGGTGTCTCGGGGTGTGGGACGACCGCTGAACCGCGGCGCACCGCGCACTACCCTTCCCCCATGACCACGCTCTCGCCGTACGACTCGATGTCCCCGGTCACCCAGGCCGCCTACCGGGCCAAGGCCGCCGCCGCCGACCTCGCGCCGCTGCCGCGTGCCGTGAAGGACGACGCGCTGCTCGCCATCGCCGACGCCCTGGAGGTCCGGACCGCCGAGATCGTCGAGGCCAACGCCCGGGACGTGGCCAAGGCCCGGGAGAGCGGCACCAGCGAGGCCATCGTCGACCGGCTCACCCTCACCCCCGAGCGGGTCCGCGCCATCGCCTCCGACGTCCGCGACGTGGTGCGGCTGCCCGACCCGGTCGGCGAGGTCGTCCGCGGTTCCACCCTGCCCAACGGCATCGACCTGCGCCAGGTCCGCGTCCCGCTCGGCGTCGTCGGCATCATCTACGAGGCCCGCCCGAACGTGACGGTCGACGCGGCCGCCCTGTGCCTGAAGTCCGGCAACGCCGTCCTGCTGCGCGGCTCCGCCTCCGCCTACGAGTCGAACACCGCCCTGGTCCGGGTGATCCGGGACGCCGTCGGCGGTGCCGGGCTCCCCGCCGACGCCGTCCAGCTCGTGCCCGGCGAGAGCCGCGACTCCGTCCGCGAGCTGATGCGCGCCCGCGGCCTGGTCGACGTCCTCATCCCGCGCGGCGGCGCCTCCCTGATCCGGACCGTCGTCAACGAGTCCACGGTCCCCGTGATCGAGACCGGCACCGGCAACTGCCACGTCTACGTCGACGCCCGGGCCGACATCGACACCGCCGTCGAGATCCTGATCAACTCCAAGGCCCAGCGGGTCAGCGTCTGCAACGCCGCCGAGACCCTCCTCGTCCACCAGGACATCGCCCCCGAGTTCCTGCCCCGCGCCCTGGACGCCCTCGCCGAGGCCGGGGTCACCGTCCACGCCGACGACCGGGTCATGGCCTACGCCAAGGAGTCCCGGGCCACCGTGGTCGAGGCGACCCCCGAGGACTGGGAGACCGAGTACCTCTCCCACGACATCGCCGCCGCGGTGGTCGACTCCCTGGACAAGGCCGTCGA
This sequence comes from Streptomyces sp. NPDC104831, assembly GCF_055583025.1. NCBI lineage: Bacteria > Bacillati > Actinomycetota > Actinomycetes > Kitasatosporales > Streptomycetaceae > Streptomyces > Streptomyces sp. NPDC104831. The sequence continues at coordinate 256,132 of NZ_JBVJOT010000002.1, read as the reverse complement.
GCACATCCGGCTGTGGACCTCCGGCCACACCGAGGCCATCGTCACCACCTCCCAGCAGGCCGCCCGCCGCTTCACCCAGCTGGTCGACTCCACCACCGTCGCCGTGAACGCCTCCACCCGGTTCACCGACGGCGGCCAGTTCGGCTTCGGCGCCGAGATCGGCATCTCCACCCAGAAGCTGCACGCCCGCGGCCCGATGGGCCTGCCGGAGCTGACCAGCACCAAGTACATCGTCACCGGCGACGGACACGTGCGCCGCTGAGGTTCACCCGCCCGGCTCAAGCGCCCCCGGCGCCGGGGGCGCGGCCGGAGGGTGTCTCACCCATCAGACGAATTTCCATACCGTCTGCCCAAATTGACCCCCCAGGTCTACTCTGGATCCGTGCCGGAGGACGTGGGGGGTACGCCGTTCCCTGACGGCTGGGAGCCCGACGACGACCACGACCACGGGGTGTCGGACGAAGAGTTCGCCTCCGTGGTCTTCGACGAGGCCTTCGTGAGGGCGGCCACGGTCCATGAACCGTCCGCCGTCGAACGCCTCCTCGCCGCCGCCCAGGCCCGGGCCGAGGCATCCGAGGCGGAGGCCCGCCGAGCCCGCGCCCGGGCCGAGCGCTACGACGACGGCTACGGCCCCGAGGGCCCCGGATTCGGTCAGGACCACGACGACGGGCTGGACGACCGGTACGTCCTCGGCGACGGCCCCTACGGGCCGTACGGCAAGCAGGTCCGCTGGCACCGTCCCGTCGCCTGGCTCCTCGCCGTCGTGATGGGCATCGGCATGGTCGCGCTGGCCTTCGCCGCCGTCTACCGAGGAGGCTCCTCGGGCACCCGCGACCGGGTGCCCGCGCCCGCCTCGACCGGCATCGGCAAGGAAACCGCGTCCGCTCCCGCCACCGCCGACGACCACCGGCGGCCGGCCGTCTCGGCCGTTCCGCCCTCTCCCTGAGCACCCTCGGAGCGCCCGCCCGACCCTGTTGAGAACCTGTCAGAAGTTGGCGGCGGCCGGGCGTTTACCCGGGGCCCGCCGGACCTACTCTGAAGGTATGGGCGGGCCTGGAGACCCACCGGAGGGGACACCCGAGGGCGGCCCCGGCGGTGCGGAGGACGAATACCGATCCGTCGTCTTCGACGAGTCGTTCGTCCGCGCTGCCCGCCTCCAGGAGTCCTCCGCCGCGGAGCGGATGGCCGACCGCGCGCCCGCCGTACGCCGCCGCCCGCCCCTGCGCCGCGGACCGACCCGGCAGGCCCTGCTTCTCGTCCTGCTGATCGCCCTCGCCTTCGGCACCGCGCTCTACATGGGCGTGCGCCACCCCTACGGCTCCGCGCAGGCCCGCCGGACCGTGGAGGCCCTGCGGATGACGGTGATCCCGCTCGCCCCGCAGGGCAAGGTGCCCGGCACCGGCGACACCGGGAGGCTGTTCGCCCGCAGCCCCGCCGCCCACTTCGACGTCGGCGCCGAGGGCATACCCCTGCCGCCCTCGCGCGGCACCGCGCACTTCTCCGACAGCCAGGTGGTGACCGCCCTCACCACCGTCAAGGACTACCTCGTCCGCTCCTCGCTCGACCCCGACGTGCTGGCCGGCCGGGAGGCGCGCCCCGCCCGGGCCCTGGTCGACTCCGACCAGCTCGACCAGTTCGACCGGAGCTTCGGCCACCCGGCCGCGGACGGGCGGCACGCGCCCACGGGCTGGGTGGTCCGCATCGACCCCGCGCGAGCCCGGCTGGCCGACGACCGGATCCGGGTCTTCGGCACCCTGAAGGCCGACGAGACCGACGCGGCGACGCTGGAGGTCTTCGCCGACCACACCTTCGTCTACGCCCTGCGCCCGGCCGGCGCCGCCCCCGACGCCCCCGCGTCCCTCTTCACGGTCCGCCGCGAGCTGACCTTCCGCTTCGACCGCGACGACCTGCGCACCCGCCAGGTCCAGCTGATCACGGCCTACGTCCAGGCGGGCCCCCTCGCCTGCGCCGAGGACTCCTCGGCCTACCTTCGCCCCCTGCTGGCCGGCCAGACGGCCGGGACGGGCGGTCCCGCCGGCACCGACCCCTACGACACGGACAGCCCGGCGGCCCTGTGCGGCACCCTGGCGGCGGGGGCACAGCCGGAGGTGTGAGGGGCGCCGCAGGCGCTTTCGGTGGGCACCGGGCGTGCCCGGCGGAGGGCTACTCGTCCGTGCCGGCGGCGTCCCCCGTACCCGGGCCCGGCGGAGGACTGCGGAAGCCGTCGAAGCCCCGGCGGACCCGGCCGCCCAGGTCGCCCGCGCCGCCCGCGAGGTCCGTGACCAGCTTCATCAGCGGGTCCTTGGAGCCCTTCACGTCGCTCGCGTAGCTCGCCGCCGACTCGCGGAAGGAGTCGCCTACGGAGGCGTCCTTGTCCTCGTCGCGCCTCGGGTAGTGGCCGTCCATGATCCGCTGGTGGTCCCGCGACTCGGCCCACTTCTTCAGCTCGGCGGCCCGCACGGTGGTGAACGGGTGCGAGCGCGGCAGCACGTTCAGGATCTTCAGCACGGAGTCGCGCAGGTCCCCGCCCGACTCGTACTCCTCGGCCTGCTCCAGGAACGCGTCCACGTTCATCTCGTGCAGGTGGTTGCCGCCCGCCGTCTTCATCAGGCCCCGCATCGAGGCCCGCAGGTCCTGGCCCACCAGCAGACCCGCCCGGTCGGCGGACAGCTCCGACTTGCGGAACCACTCCCGCAGCGCCGTCACGATCGCCATGACCGCGATATTGCCCAGCGGGATCCAGGCGACCTTCACCGCGAGGCTGGTCAGGAACAGCAGGACCGTGCGGTACACCGAATGCCCGGACAGCGCGTGCCCCACCTCGTGCCCGACGACCGCCCGCATCTCCTCCTCGTCGAGCAGTTCCACCAGCCCCGTGGTGACCACGATGATCGGCTCGTCCAGGCCGACGCACATCGCGTTCGGCTGCGGGTCCTGCGTGACGTACATCGGCGGGACCTTCTCCAGGTCCAGGATGTAGCAGGCGTCCCGCAGCATGTCGTGCAGGTGGGAGAACTGCCGCTCGGAGACCCGCACCGAGTCGGACAGGAACAGCAGCCTGAGGCTCCGCTCCGGCAGCAGCCCGCTGAGCGCCTTGAACACGGTGTCGAACCCGCTCAGCCTGCGCAGCGCGACCAGGGCCGAGCGGTCCGCCGGGTGCTCGTACGCGCGCGAGGAGATCCCGGGGAAACGCCTGCGCTGCCTGCCGGGCACCCGCTCCTGCCCGGTGTCCTGCCGGCCGTCGTCGGACATGTCTTCCCCCATGCACGTGTCGGTGCCCACTGTGCCCCCGCGGCGGGACCCAGCCTAGGCGGAGATACCGTGGCAAGCAGTACACCCGAAGGAGTCGCCGCCATGGAGCACCACCCCGCAGCCGCCGGACTGACCGAGGCCGCCACGATCGCCGTCCAGCAGCACGGGGCGGGAAACCTGCTCCGCGTCGTCCTGGTCGTGATGGTCCTCGGCTGCGTACTGACCGCCTGGTTCCTGCTGCGCGGCTACAAGCAGAAGGACGACTGACACCGGGCCGGGGTTCCCCGCCCGCCGGGCGGCCGGCGGCGCCCCGCGTCCCCAACGGCGGAGTCGGCGTGATCGCCCCGAGGCCGCCCGCTTACGATGAGCCGACATCTTTATTCCGCCCACACGCGATAGGTCCTGCCGAAGATGAGCTTCCACAGCGCCGCAGCCCAGTTGGTCACCCTCGCCGCCGAAGGCGGGGAGCACGGCGGAAACCACAACAGCCTGAACCCGGCCGTCACCGGCGGCGGCGCCCTGATCATCCTGCTCCTGCTGCTGTGGATCACGACGCGCTTCAACCGCGACCGCTGAGCGGGGACCCCGTCCCCGGCCGGACGTTCGAAGCCGGGCCGGTAGGGTCTGCACGCATGGGAGAGCAGGACATGCCTACCGGTCCGGCACACGAGGTGGCCGACGACACGGTGAAGCACCCGCAGCACGGACCGGGCAACGGTCCCGTCCACACGGGCAAGCGCCGCCTGGGTGTCATGGGCGGGACATTCGACCCGATCCACCACGGGCACCTGGTGGCGGCCAGCGAGGTCGCCGCGCAGTTCCAGCTGGACGAGGTGGTCTTCGTCCCCACCGGCGAGCCGTGGCAGAAGTCCCACCGCGAGGTGTCCCCGGCCGAGGACCGCTATCTGATGACGGTCATCGCGACCGCCGAGAACCCGCAGTTCTCCGTCAGCCGCATCGACATCGACCGCGGCGGCCCCACCTACACCGTCGACACCCTGCGCGACCTGCGTGCCCTCAACCCGGACACCGACCTCTTCTTCATCACCGGCGCCGACGCCCTCGCCCAGCTGCTGACCTGGCGCAACTCCGAGGAGCTGTTCTCCCTCGCGCACTTCATCGGCGTCACCCGCCCCGGCCACCAGCTGACCGATCCGGGCCTGCCGGAAGGCGGCGTCTCGCTGGTCGAGGTGCCGGCCCTCGCCATCTCCTCCACGGACTGCCGCGCGCGAGTCGCCAAGGGCGACCCCATCTGGTACATGGTCCCGGACGGAGTCGTGCGCTACATCGACAAGCGCGAGCTGTACCGCGGCGGCGAGTGAGCCGAGAGGGGCACCGGTGAACGACCGATACGACGCGGGTGACGCGGGCTACGGCGCCGTACCGTACGAGATCGTCGGCTACGACGAGTACGGCCGGCCCGTGTACCAGCAGGTACCGGCCGAACAGGCTCCCCAGGCCCAGCAGGCGCACTACGACCCGTACGCCCAGCAGCAGGGCTACGGCTACGACCCCTACGCCGCCGGCGGCCAGCCGGCGTCCCCCTACGGCCCCGGACACCAGCAGCCCGCCTACGACGCGTACGGCTCCTACGACCCCTACGGCTCGCAGACCCCGTACGACCCGTATGCCACCGGTACGAGCGCCGGCACCCAGGACGCCGGCGGCTACGACCCCTACGGGCAGACCGCGAGTGGCGGTGGCCGGCAACCCCTGGTCGCCGAGCAGACCGCCTACATCCCGCAGCAGGCGGGTCCCGCGGAGAACGGTCCGGCCGCGGAGGACGATCACGCCGCCGGGGACGGCCCGGCCGCCGGGGAGAGCGGGCCCGACGCGGCCGCGCCGGATTACCGCACCGAACAGTTCGCCTTCGTCGAGGAGCCGGACGGCGACTCCGAGGACGTCATCGACTGGCTGAAGTTCACCGAGAACCGCACCGAGCGGCGCGAGGAGGCCCGGCGCCGCGCCCGCGGCCGGCTCATCGCCCTGCTCGTCGTCCTCGCCCTCGTCGCGGCCGGCGGGGCCGGCTACCTCTGGTACGCCGGGAAGCTGCCCGGCCTCTCCTCCTCCGGCGGCCCGGACGGCACCGCCACCGCGGTCACCGCCCAGAAACGCGATGTGCTCGTCGTCCACCTGCACAACACCGTCAAGGGCGGCACCTCCACGGCGCTGCTGGTCGACAACACCACCACCAAGCAGGGCACCACGGTGCTGCTGCCCAACTCCCTGGCGCTCACCGGCGACGACGGCTCCACCACGACCCTCGCCAAGTCCGTGGACGACGACGACACCTCCGGCACCCGCGACCAGCTCGACACGGTCCTCGGCACCAGCATCCAGGGCACCTGGCGGCTCGACACCCCCTACCTGCAGAACCTCGTCGACCTCGTCGGCAACATCGAGGTCGACACCGACACCGACGTGCCCGACCCGGACGCCAAGAAGAAGGGCGCCGCGCCGCTCGTCCACCAGGGCCGGGGCCAGACCCTCAGCGGCAAGATGGCCGTCGCCTACGCCACCTACCGCGCCTCCGGCGAGTCCGAGAACGCCCAGCTGCAGCGGTTCGGCAAGGTCATGCAGGGCGTGCTGCGCAAGATGTCCTCCGACCCGGCGTCCGCCACCACCACCGTGCAGACGCTCGCGCAGATCCTCGACCCGCCGCTCACCGACAAGGACCTCGGCACCTTCCTCGCCAGGCTCGCCGACCTCGCCAAGAGCGGCGACTACCGGACCGCCCTGCTGCCCGTGCGGCCCGACGGCACGCTCAGCGCCGAGACCGGCGACAGCGTGGTGAAGGGCATCCTCGGCGGCACCGCGAAGAGCCCCGACGCCGGCTCCGCGGTCCGGGTCTCCGTGGAGAACGCCACCGGTGTGAAGGACGACACGGAGAAGGCCCGCGTGGTGCTCCTCAACGGCGGCTTCACCTTCCTGGAGGGCGGCGGCGCCGCCGGCACCGAGGCCACCTCGAAGGTGACCTACGCGGACGCCGCCGACAAGGCCAAGGCCACCGAGGTCGCCAAGACCCTCGGCCTGCCCGCCGCCTCCGTGACCAAGGGCACGGTCTCCTCCGGCGCCGACGTCTCGGTGGTCCTCGGCCGCGACTACGAACCGTCCCCGTCCTGACCCCCGGGCCGCGCTCCCCGGCGGAGCGCGGCCCGGGGGAACCCCGCGTGCCGCCGTAATCCCGTGGGGGGTGCCGGGCGGTCCGTGAGACCCTTGATGAAAAAGACCGCCGACGGAAAGCCATGTAGTGACCGCCACAGACCGTTCCCTTGAACTCATCAACACCGCCGCCCAGGCCGCGGCCGACAAGCTCGCCCATGACGTCATCGCCTACGACGTGAGCGACGTGCTGTCGATCACGGACGCCTTCCTGCTCGCGTCCGCGCCGAACGACCGCCAGGTCAAGGCCATCGTCGACGAGATCGAGGAGCGCCTGCTGAAGGAACTCGGCGCCAAGCCGGTCCGCCGCGAGGGCGACCGCGAGGCCCGCTGGGTCCTGCTCGACTACGTCGACATCGTCGTGCACGTCCAGCACAGCGAGGAGCGGGTCTTCTACGCCTTGGAGCGGCTGTGGAAGGACTGCCCCGAGATCGAACTGCCCGCCGACGCCAAGGCCACCCGGGGCAAGGCCGAGGAGCACGCCCGGCTGCAGGCCGCCGAGGCCGACCAGGAGCCGGGCGGGGAGTGGTGATGAGCGCCACGGGTGAGGTGACCGACCGCAAGGGCCGGGGCCGCCGCATCATCCTGTGGCGCCACGGCCAGACCTCCTGGAACGTCGAGCGGCGCTTCCAGGGCACCACGGACGTCGAGCTGACCGAGACGGGCCTGGGCCAGGCCCGCCGCGCCGCCCGGCTGCTCGCCTCCCTGCGGCCCGACGCGATCGTCTCGTCGGACCTGCGGCGCGCCGCGCACACGGCCGCCGAGCTGGCCGCCCTCACCGGCCTCGACGTCACCCGCGAGGAGGGCCTGCGCGAGACCTACGCGGGCGTCTGGCAGGGGCTGACGCACGAGGAGATCATCGCCCGCCACGGCGAGGAGTACGCCGCCTGGAAGCGCGGTGAAGCGGTCCGCCGCGGCGGCGGCGAACTGGAGACCGAGGTCGCCGACCGGGCCGCCCCCGTCGTGCTGCGGCACGCCGAGAAGCTGCCCGAGGACGGCACCCTCGTCGTCGTCAGCCACGGCGGCACCATCCGCACCACCATCGGCCGGCTGCTCGGCCTGGAGGCCCGGCACTGGGAGAGCTTCGGCGGCCTCTCCAACTGCTGCTGGTCCGTGCTCGGCGAGGGCGCCCGCGGCTGGCGCCTGCTGGAGCACAACGCGGGCACCCTCCCGGAGCCCGTCCTCGGTGACGACGACTGACCGTCCCGAGGCGCCCGGACCCCGGATTTCACTTTCCGGCAGGTCACAGGCTAAAGTTCTTCTTGTTCGCCCCGCCGAGCGGGAAGAACACCAGGGGCTATAGCTCAGTTGGTAGAGCGCCTGCATGGCATGCAGGAGGTCAGGAGTTCAATTCTCCTTAGCTCCACTGATCGGCACTCTGTTGAGTTGTCAAAGATCGGTGATGAGGATCCCGTCCCCTTCAGGGGGCGGGATTTTCCGTGTTCAGCGAGAGACCACCTCCTCGGCCGCCGGCGGGAACAGCCGCTCCCTGCACTCCCGCAGCACCGTGATCTTCGCCCGCGCGTCCTCGTCCTCCGGGCTGTAGACCACGATCCGGCACTCGGGCATCCCGTCGATGGACAGCGACTGCGAGGTCATCCGCATCTCGCCGACCGCCGCGTGCCGGAAGGTCTTCACCCGGGGCCCCGGAGGCACCACCTCACAGCTCGCCCACAGCTCCGCGAACCAGCCGCTCGCCGCCGACAGCCCGCGTATGTAGTCCTCCCAGGCCGGTTCGCCCACGTGTCTGCCGTAGGAGGACCGCAGCGTCGCCACCATCAGCGGCAGCTCCACCTCCCGGTGCACCAGCGGGCAGATCCCCTCCGGCAGCGTGAACAGCGTCCACAGCACGTTCGGCAGACCCGCGCCGCCGGCCTCCAGCGGCGGGACGAGGAACAGCTCGCGGTAGGCCGCGTTGGTGGCCAGAACGTCGTACCGCGCGTTGTAGACCACCGCCAGCAGGGGGTCGAGGGCGTCGATGATGCCCTGCACCTCCGCGCCGATCCGCCGGCTGAGCCCCTCGGGGTCCGGCTGGAAGGGCACCTCGGCCAGCCGGTACAGGTGCTCCCGCTCCGGCGGGTCCAGCCGCAGCGTGCGCGCCACCGCGTCCAGCACCTGCGGCGAGGCGTTGATCGGCCGGCCCTGCTCCAGCCACGTGTACCAGGTCACGCCCACCCCCGAGAGCTGCGCGACCTCCTCCCGGCGCAGCCCGGGCGTGCGCCGCCGCAGCCCCGGCGGCATCCCCACGTCCGCCGGTGTGACCCGGGCCCGCCTGCTGCGCAGGAAGGCCGCGAGCTCCGGCCTTCGCCGCCGTGTCCTCGTCCCCATCGTCCAGCCCCCGTCGTGTCCGTCCCATCGTCCGTGCCCGGGTCCGCTCCTGCCAGGTGCTGGCAGTACCAGCATCAGCGGGCACTCGGCACCCGTACCGAGCCGTCGTCACGCTCGACGCCATGACGACCAGCCCCCGGACCGGACCGGGCACCAAGCCCGCCCCGGCCCTCGCCACCAGTGAACCATCCGCCACCGACAGTGACCTCGCGGTCGCCGTCCGGGCGGAAGCCTCCGTCACGGACAGTGAAGCACCCGCCACTGACAACCGGCCCCGTCTGCTGCTCGGCGTGCTGCTCGCCGCCCTGTTCATGGCCGCGCTCGACGTCTTCATCGTGAACGTCGCGGCCCCCTCGATCGGCTCCGGCCTGCACGCCTCGGGCGCCGACCTGCAACTGGTGGTGGCCGGTTACACCATCACCTACTCCGTGCTACTGATCACCGGCGCCCGGCTCGGGGACCGGCTCGGCCACGGCCGGGTGCACCTCGCCGGGCTGGCCCTGTTCACCGGGGCCTCGCTCGCCTGCGGACTGGCCTGGGACCCGACCGCGCTGATCGTGTTCCGGCTGGCCCAGGGCGCGGGTTCGGCGCTGATGATCCCGCAGGTGCTCAGCCTCATCCAGCGCACCTTCACCGGCGAGGCCCGGGCCCGGGCGCTCGGTGCCTACTCGGCGGTCCTGGCCGTCGGCGCGGCGGCCGGGCAGGTCGCCGGCGGGGTGCTGGTCAGCGCCGACCTGTTCGGCACCGGCTGGCGTCCGGTGTTCCTGGTCAACGTGCCGGTGGGTGCCGTGCTGTTCCTGCTGGGCCGCAAGGCCCTGCCGCTGGGCGGCGCGGCCGGGCGGGAGCGGGCCCGGCCCCTCGACCTGCCCGGGCTGGTGCTGCTCGGCGCCGCCGTGTCGCTGCTGACCGTGCCGCTGGTGCTCGGGCAGGAGGAGGACTGGCCGCTGTGGTCGTGGCTGTCGCTGGCCGGGGCCGCGGTGCTGTTCGCCGCGTTCCGCGGTTACGAGTCCCGGCTGGCCCGGCGCGGCGGCGCCCCGCTCATCACACCCCGGGTGCTGCGGCACCCCGGCATCGGGCGGGCCGTCTTCCGGATCCTCGCGGTGATGTCGGTCAACGCCGGTTTCCTCTTCACGCTGACCCTGCACGTACAGGGCGGCCTCGGCTACGGCGCCCTGCGCGCCGGGCTGAGCTTCGTGCCGACCGCGGTCCTCTTCGGCGCCGTCAGCCTCACCTGGCGGAAGTGGCCGGCGGCCTGGCAGCGGGCCCTGACGCCGGCCGGGTTCACGCTCACCGCGGTGTCCGTCGCCGTCGTGGGACTCGCCTTCCACGGCGGCGGCTCCGGCGGAGCGGTGCTGTACGCGGGATACGCGGGCACGGGAGCCGGGCTGGCGCTCGCGTTCAGCCCGACGCTCACCGGGGCACTCGCCACCGTGCGGCCCGAGGACGCGGCGGACGCCGGCGGCCTGCTGGCGACGGTCGCGCAACTCGGCCAGCTGATCGGTGTGGCGGCCTTCGGCACGCTGTTCCTGAACCGGATCGAGTCGTCCGGGGCCCTTGGGCCGTACACCTCCGCGGAGGCGTTCTCGGTCTGCGCCTGGGCGCTGGCCGGTACGGCCGCGGCGGGCGCCGTGTCCGGACTGGTACTGAGGCGTCGCTGACCGTATTGGTCCGGCCGTGGCAGAATCAAACGGCCGGAAGGGGACGCGGCCCGACGGGAGGGAGTAGCGATGCCTGCGAGCATCCTCGAGGAGGGCGGCCACCTCCTCGGTGCGGCGTTGATACGGGACACGACCACCCGCCTGAGCTGCCCTTCCTGCGGTTCCGCGCACGTGGCGCAAGTCCTCGGCGACAATGGCGGGATCTCGTACGTGTGCACGGCCTGCGGCCACATCTGGAGCTGATCGATGGGTGCACACCGGCGGAAGTGCGACTGGTGCGGGAGCGGTACGCCCATCGTGCGTGACATGGAGCCGATCAACACCGACTACCAGTACTGGTGCGAGGAATGCGCGCGGGCGCTGATCATAAAAGGCGACCCCATCGAGACGTACCGGGAACTGGAAGGCGAGCCGATCTACGGCCGCCTTCTGGAGGAGCACTGCACGCTCAAGCGGTTCTACCAGTTCGTCACGGCTTGACGGGGATCTCGCCGGTCCCGGGCGCCGGCGCCGGGGTCCGGGCCAGCGCCAGGAAGAGCGCAGCGGTGATGCCGTAGCCGGCCGACAGCAGCAAGTCCGCGCCCCCCAGGTGGAGTTCCGGCCGTCCGGGCCCGTGCGGCACCCACCAGGGGACGTACGACCAGAAGACCAGCAGGGTGCCCAGGGCCGCGGCCCGGTGTCCGCGCGTCCACAGCAGCAGCACGAGCGGCACGCACCACACCCAGTGATGGGACCAGGACACCGGGCTGACCAGCAGGGCGGTGACCGCGCAGGCGCACACCGCCCAGGCCCGCCGCCCCCGCAGCTCCGCCCGCACGGCCACCGTGAGGCCGAGGACGGCGAGGACGGTCGCGCCGGCCGTCCAGAAGATCGCCGGATCGGGCGTGTGCAGGAGCCGGGCCAGGATCCCGCGCAGGGCCTGGTTGGCGGTGTCCTCCGCCGCCCCGACCCGGCTCGCGCTGAACACCATGCGCGTCCAGAACCGCCAGGAGTCGTACGGCAGGACGGCCGCCGCCAGCAGGGTCGCTCCGGCGAACACGACGGCCGCCCCGCGCGCGTGCCGCAGCCACGGCCCGCCCCGCCCGCCCCGCAGCCGGTCCGCGAGGCCCGTGGCGAGCAGGAACACGGCGAACAGCGCGGGCGTCAGCTTGAGCGCCGCGGCCAGTCCGAGGCCCACCCCGCTCCAGCGGTCGTACCCGCCGGCCGGACGGCGGGTCAGGTCCCACAGCACCAGCACCGCCAGCAGCAGGTTGATCTGGCCGTAGCGCAGGGTCGTCCACACCGGCTCGCACCACGCGGCCGTCGCCGCGACCCACCACGAGGTCTCCACGCGCGCGTGGCCGACGAGTTTCAGCGACAGCCGGACGAAGACCACCAGCAGCGCGAGGTTGCCGGCCGTCGCCAGCGTGCGCAGCAACGCGGTGTCCGGCAGGGACAGCGGGGTGAACAGCAGGGCCGCGAACGGCGGATAGGTGGTGGGCAGGCGCGCACTGGTCGCCCGCAGGGCGTACAGATCGTCGCCGGCGCGCACGGCGGCTCCCTCGGCCCGGTAGACCATCAGGTCGACCATCGAGACGTGCGCGGCCCGCTGCGCGGCCCAGAAGGCGGCGAAGGACACCAGGCACACGCCCACGGCGACCGGGATCCTGCGGTGTGCTGGGAGCGGCGCGATCCGGGTCATGGAAAGCGACATTAACGGTCATATCGGTGTGGCGTCGAAACCGATTTGGTGCTGCGTCCAGGGGCCTGTAATGTTTACGTCGTCGCCGGGGGAACCGGGCGAAACAACAGAACAAGGGGCTATAGCTCAGTTGGTAGAGCGCCTGCATGGCATGCAGGAGGTCAGGAGTTCAATTCTCCTTAGCTCCACAGAAGTCGAAGGCGGATCATCCCGAGGATGGTCCGCCTTCGGCGTGTTGCGGGCACAAGGCGCGCGGGAACGCGGGAGCGGGCCGCCCGGTGCGGACGGCCCGCTCCCGCGTGCGGCTCAGCGGCCCAGCGCGCGCCGCCCGCGCCCCTGGGAGAGCACCGGCAGGTTGCGCGACGGTGTCTGCCCGCGCGTGTCCTCCTCGATGCGCAGGGCGAGCGCCGGGCAGCGGCGCACCGCGCGCAGCGCCTTCGCCTCCGCGAAGCGCGGCACCTGGGCCTGGGCGACGGTCGGGAAGCCGTCCGCGCCGAGTTCGAACACCTCCGGGAGGATGTCCGCGCACAGCCCGTGGCCCCGGCACAGCGTCCAGTCGACGTGGATCTTCTGGCGGCTGGCGCCGCTCTCCGCGGGCTCCGAGCCGCCCGGGACGCCCGTGGGGACCCTGCCTCCCTCGAAGAGCGGCAGAACGCCCTCCACGGGCCGTCCGCAGCCGTTCCCGAGGACATGCGCCGCCAGGTCGTCGGTGAACGCCCTGAGGGTCGACTCCAGGAACATCGCCGAGCCGTCCGGGTGCGAACACGCGCCGCGCCGCTTCACGTTCCGCGCGACCTGCTTCAGCGCCTCCAGGGCGGCCGGCCCACCGCCGTTCAGGACGTCCTCCAGGCCGCGCGCGGCGGCGGGCAGCCCCAGATAGCAGGGCCCGCACTGGCCGGCGCTCTCCTCGGCCAGCCACTGCGCCACCCGAAGCGACTCGCCCAGCGGGCACGTCTCCTGGCCGATCGGCAGGATCGCGCCCGCGCCCAGCGAACCGCCCACCGCGTCCAGCGAGTTGCGGGAGACGATCGCCTCGTCCACGGTCGCCGCGTCGATCCACTTGCCGTGGTAGCCGCCGGTCAGCACGCCCTGCGGCACCGGCGGGGCGCCCGCGAGCTGCAGGACGTAGCGCAACGGCACACCCGTGGGGACCTCGACCACCATCGGGCGGGCGACCGCGCCGGACACGGTGAGCATCACGGTGCCCGGCTCCTCGTACAGGCCGGTGTGGGCGTAGCGGTCCGGGCCGATCCGGGCGGCCACGGCGAGCTGCGCGAACGTCTCCGCGTTCGACAGCAGCGTGGGCGCCCCGCCGACGCCGCTGCGCGAGGCGCTGATCTTGCGGCCGGGCGGGATCGCCGGACCGCCGTCGATCGAGCGGATCAGCGAGGCGGCGGCACCGGTGACCATCCGCACCGGATTGCGCTGCACCCACGCGCGGAGCGCCGATCTGCGGCTGTTGCCCAGACCGCGTTCGGCGAGCGCGGCCTCCATGGAGCGCTGCGTGGACTCCCGGGTGACGCCGATGACGAGCGTGCGCGCCCCGAGCGCCTCGGCGCACAGCAGCGCGCCGTCCAGGATGAGGTGCGGTGCCCGGTTGATCAGCACCGTGTCCTTGCGGCAGGCCGGTTCGTCCTCGCTGCCGTTGACGACGACGACCGGCCGCACCCCGCGCCCGATCGCCGACTCGGCGACCGAGCGCAGCTTCCTGTGGAAGGGGAAACCGGCTCCGCCGCGCCCCTTCAGGCTGATGCGTTCGGCGAGCTGGGCGAGCTGTTCGCCGCCCAGCGGGTCCAGCGGTCCGTGCACCTTCAGGTGCATCGGCAGGTCGAGCCGCTCCACGAGGTCGAAGCCCGACGTGAGCTGGGGAAGGCCGACCACGCGGACCTCGGGGACGTCGGGCAGGGCCTCGTTCACTCAAAGCCTCCGGAAGGCGTGTTCCATGGTTCGCCCGCGACCGCTGCCCCGTAGGGCGGGCCGGGCGGCGGTTCGGTGGCGGGACCGCCGCCGAACGTGTCACTTGGGGGGTACGTGCCGTAGCGGCCGTTCGTCTCACCGGTGTCGTACACGTCACGTCCGCCGTACCCCGCGGCGCCCGGACCGCCGTGGGCCGGGACGGTGTGCCCGGTGTCCCGGAGCGGGTCGTAGGCGGACGGCGGGGCCTCGCCGACCGGTGGCGGGGACGGCACCGGCCAGCCGCCCGGGGCGCCGTGGGGAGCGTCCGCGCGCGGCACGGCCCGGGCGGGCCGCGGGTGCGGCGGCGGATCCGTACGGGCCGTCCGGGCGGCCGGGTGGGGCTGTCGCGGACGGCCCGGGGCGGACACCGCGCGGTAGGCCGCGGCGAATCCGGCGGCGGGTTCGGCGGCCGGGGCCTGGCGGGGCGGCGCGGCGGGCGCCGGCCGTGGCTCCCGGCGGCTCCGCGGGCCGGGCCGGGCCGGTTCGGCCGCCCGGGAGCGGCTCGCCTCCGGGCCGTCGGGTCCGGGCCGCCCGGCGCCGTCGAACAGGGCCGCCAGCCGGCCGGCGACCTCGCGCCTGACCGGGCGCGGCGCGGCACGCAGCGCGAGGGCGCCCATCACGGCGAGCAGGGACAGGCCGTAGAGGATCACGAAGACGGGTTTGGCCGCGCGACCCGCGTAAAGGCCGTGGACCAGCGCCGCGCACCACGCCGGGTAGGCCAGCATGTGCAGGGCCCGCCAGCGCGCGGCGACCGGTGCCGGGGTGGCGAAGGCGCCGCGCAGGGCGCCCGTGATCCCCACGAAGACCATCAGCAGGCCCGCGAGCGAGCCCAGCCCGATCAGGCCGGCGATTCCGGTGACGCCGAGCGAGAACGGGACGACGGCGGCGATCACCTCCGTGTGGCCGAGCGCGATCTTCGTGGTGATGTGCAGCAACAGGAACGCGATCGAGGCGACCGCGGTCGTCCGGTGCACCGCCTGCCCGATGATCCGCTGCCGGGTGTTCAGCAGGATCCGGTCCTGGGCGATCAGGCCCCAGATCACCGAGCAGCTGAGCGAGACCAGTGACAGCACGCCCGCGCCGAAGTCCAGGAACTCGCGGAACCGGGCGCCCCCGGCCAGTACGGACACCGGTATCAGCAGCAGGGCGACAGCGGTCGCCACCCCATAGGCCGAGCGGCCCGGTCCGGGGAGCGAGCTGGTACTACGACGATTCATGGGGGCGACTCCGAACAGTTTCGGGAAAGCGGTCCCGCTGCCGCACTCTAAGTGGCGCCATACCGATCAGTACGGGGTTTGGGTTATTGCGCTGTTATCAACGGAGAATCCGATGGGGAGAACGGTCTCCCGTGCATGCCGATCAGGGATACGGAAGCGCGTCGCGGCCTGCTCAAGGGCTGCGGTACCCTAGCGCCATGCGTGCCGTACGCCTTCTGCTTAGCGGGCCGCGCTGATCAGTACCGACCCCGGTCCAGCCGTGAGGTCGGCATCGGCGCGGCGTCCCCTCCTGTGCGAGGGGTTTTTTCATTTCCGCAGGCAGAGACGATCGATGGAGCTTTGAGGATCATGAGCGAGACGAACCCCGCTGCCAGCGCCGCCCCGTCGGCGGAGGCGGCGCCGCACCGCTACACGGCCGCCATGGCAGCCGAGATCGAGGCACGCTGGCAGGACTTCTGGGACGCCGACGGCACCTACGCGGCGCCGAACCCCACGGGTGATCTGGCGGGCGACGCCGAGCTGGCCGCCAGGCCCAAGAAGTTCATCATGGACATGTTCCCGTACCCCTCCGGCGCGGGCCTGCACGTCGGCCACCCGCTGGGCTACATCGCCACCGACGTCTACGCCCGGTTCCAGCGCATGACCGGCCACAACGTCCTGCACACCCTGGGCTTCGACGCCTTCGGCCTGCCCGCCGAGCAGTACGCCGTGCAGACCGGCACGCACCCGCGCGTGTCCACCGAGGCCAACATCGAGAACATGAAGGCCCAGCTGCGCCGGCTGGGCCTGGGCCACGACAAGCGCCGGTCGTTCGCCACGATCGACCCGGAGTACTACAAGTGGACCCAGTGGATCTTCCTGCAGATCTTCAACTCCTGGTACGACGAGGAAGCGCGCAAGGCCCGCCCGATCTCCGAGCTGATCGCCCGGTTCGAGTCCGGTGAACGCGCCGTCCCGGGCACCACGCGCGCGTGGAGCGAGCTGAGCGTCCGCGAACGCGCCGACATCCTGGGTGAGTACCGCCTGGCCTACGCCTCCGAGGCGCCCGTCAACTGGTGCCCCGGCCTGGGCACCGTACTGGCCAACGAGGAGGTCACCGCCGACGGCCGTTCCGAGCGCGGCAACTACCCCGTCTTCAAGGCCAAGCTGCGCCAGTGGAACATGCGCATCACCGCCTACGCCGACCGGCTGCTGGAGGACCTGGAGGGGCTGGACTGGCCCGAGGCCATCAAGCTGCAGCAGCGCAACTGGATCGGCCGCAGCGAGGGCGCCCGCATCGACTTCCCGATCGACGGCGACCGCATCACGGTCTTCACCACCCGCCCCGACACCCTGTTCGGCGCCACCTACATGGTGCTGGCGCCCGAACACCCGCTGGTCGAGAAGTTCACCCCCGAGGCGTGGCCCGAGGGCACGCACGAGGTGTGGACCGGCGGCCACGCCACCCCCGCCGAGGCCGTCGCCGCCTACCGCGCGCAGGCCGCCTCGAAGTCCGACGTCGAGCGGCAGGCCGAGGCCAAGGACAAGACCGGCGTCTTCACCGGCGCGTTCGCGACCAACCCGGTCAGCGGCGAGCGGATCCCGGTCTTCATCGCCGACTACGTCCTGATGGGCTACGGCACCGGCGCGATCATGGCCGTCCCCGGCCACGACAGCCGCGACTTCGCGTTCGCGCGCGCCTTCGAGCTGCCCGTCCGCTGCGTGGTCGAGCCGACCGACGGCCGCGGCACCGACCCGGCCGCCTGGGACGACGCCTTCGTCTCCTACGACGCGAAGATCGTCAACTCCGAAGGCGACGACCTCACCCTGAACGGCCTGGGCGTGGCCGACGCCAAGGCGCGCATCACCGAGTGGCTGGCCGGCAAGGGCATCGGCGAGGGCACCGTCAACTTCCGGCTGCGCGACTGGCTGTTCAGCCGCCAGCGCTACTGGGGCGAGCCCTTCCCGATCGTCTACGACGAGGACGGCGTCGCCCACGCGCTGCCCGAGTCGATGCTGCCGCTGGAGCTGCCCGAGGTCGAGGACTACAGCCCGCGCACCTTCGACCCGGACGACTCCGACACCCAGCCGGAGACCCCGCTGTCGCGCAACGAGGACTGGGTCAACGTCACCCTGGACCTGGGCGACGGCCCCAAGAAGTACCGCCGCGAGACCAACACCATGCCCAACTGGGCCGGTTCCTGCTGGTACGAATTCCGGTACCTGGACCCGCACAACGACCGCGCGCTGGTCGACCCGGAGATCGAGCGGTACTGGATGGGCCCGCGCGAGGGCCTGCCGCACGGCGGCGTCGACCTGTACGTCGGCGGCGCCGAGCACGCCGTGCTGCACCTGCTGTACGCGCGCTTCTGGTCCAAGGTCCTGTACGACCTGGGGTACGTCTCCTCCTCGGAGCCGTTCCACAAGCTGTTCAACCAGGGCATGATCCAGGCCTACGTCTACCGCGACAGCCGTGGCATCGCGGTGCCGGCCGCCGAGGTGGAGGAGCGCGACGGCGCGTACTACTACCAGGGCGAGAAGGTCAGCCGCCTGCTGGGCAAGATGGGCAAGTCCCTGAAGAACGCGGTGACCCCGGACGAGATCGCCGCCGAGTACGGCGCCGACACGCTGCGCCTGTATGAGATGGCCATGGGCCCGCTGGACGTCTCCCGCCCGTGGGACACGCGCGCGGTGGTCGGCCAGTTCCGGCTGCTGCAGCGGCTGTGGCGCAACATCGTCGACGAGAGCACCGGCGAGGTCACCGTCACCGACGCCGAGCCCGACGAGGAGACCCTGCGGGCCCTGCACAAGGCCATCGACGGCGTGCGTCAGGACCTGGAGGGCCTGCGCTTCAACACCGCCATCGCCAAGGTCACCGAGCTGAACAACCACCTGACCAAGTCCGGCGGCGCGCTGCCGCGGTCCGTGGCCGAGCCGCTGGTGCTGATGGTCGCCCCGCTGGCCCCGCACATCGCCGAGGAACTGTGGCGCCGGCTGGGTCACACCGACTCCGTCGTCCACCGGGACTTCCCGGCCGCGGACCCGGCCTACGTCGTCGACGAGACCGTGACCTGCGTCGTGCAGATCAAGGGCAAGGTCAAGGCGCGGCTGGAGGTGCCGCCCGCCATCTCCGAGGAGGAGCTGGAGAAGGTCGCGCTGGCCGACGAGAAGGTGATCGCGGCGCTGGGCGGCGCGGGCATCCGCAAGGTGATCGTGCGGGCGCCGAAGCTGGTCAACATCGTTCCCGCGTAGACCGCGCCGATGCCGCGCGCGGGCAGCCCGCGTCGATACGGCGCGTAGCGGACGGGGTGCCCGCGCCTGCTCGGGGTAGTCCCCTACGGGCAGGTTCGGGGTCCGGACGGAACTCCGGGCCTGCCCGCTGCGTTTACCGTGGAGAAGCGCAGCGGGCCGTACCGCACCGACCGGAGGAGGAGCGCCATGGACGTAGTGCTCACCGTGTTCGCCCTGCTCTTCCTGATCTTCGTCGCCCTGGGCGCCTTCGCCACGGTCAAGGCCGTCCGCGCCACCAAGCGCGGCGTGGACCGGACCCTCGCGCAGGCCCGCCGCACGGTCGAGGACCACACCCTGCGCGCCAAGTCCGTCGCCCAGCCCGGGCCGGCCGGCGAGATCGCCCGGCTGCGGCTCGCGCTGCGCACCTCGATGCGCGCCACACAGGACGCGCTGCGCGCGGGCGTGGCCGAGGACGAGTCGCTGAAGGAGTCCCTCGGCCTCTTCGAACGGCTCAGCGCGCACGGGCACGAGCTGGACGCCGATCTCAAGCGCCTGGAGACCGAGCCGGACCGGGCCGCGCTCGCCGCGCGCCTGCCCGAACTCCGCGCGCGCACCGAGCGCATCACCCACTCCGCGGACTCCCTGCGCTGGGCCGTCCGCGACCGGGCCCAGCGCTTCTCCGACGACGACCTGGACACCCTCAGCGCCCAGATCCACATCGAGGCGGACGCCCTGCGCCACTGGGCGGGAACCGAGCCCGGCCCGGCGTCCGCTCCCCGGACCGCCGCGCCCGCCGACGGTCCGGCCAAGGGACGGGCCCGTGCCGAGGAGGCCGGGGGCCAGGCCGCGGCGGGGCCCGGTCCCGACGCGATCGCCGGACCCTCGTGGCGCCCCACCGTCCCGTGGCAGAAGAAGCCCCGCCCCGAGAGCACCACATGAGCGGGCCGCTTCCCGGGCACCCGACAGGGGCCGGGCTGCCGAGCGAGCGCTACGCCAGGTAACCTCCAGCTCATGTCCCGCCATGTCGCGATCGTCACCGATTCCACGGCCTACCTGCCGCCCCGGGCGATGGAGCGTCACGGCATCACCGCGGTCCCGCTGACCGTGGTCCTCGGCGATCAGGCGCTCGAAGAGGGGACCGAGATCTCCACCCGCTCCCTCGCCCAGGCGCTGCAGAAACGGCGCTCCGTCACCACCTCCCGCCCCAGTCCCCAGGTGTTCGCCCAGACCTACCGCGAAGTCGCCGAGACCGGCGTGAGCGGCATCGTCTCCCTGCACCTTTCCGCCGAGCTGTCCGGCACCTACGACGCGGCGGTCCTCGCGGCGCGCGAGGCCCCGGTGCCCGTGCGGGTGGTGGACACCGGCATGGTCGCCATGGCGCTCGGTTTCTGCGCGCTCACCGCGGCCCGGACCGCGGAGGCGGGCGGCACGATGGACGAGGCCGTCACGGCCGCCGAGAAACGGGCCGCCGACACCTCCGCCGTCTTCTACGTCGACACCCTCGACTATCTGCGCCGCGGCGGCCGCATCGGCGCCGCGCAGAAGCTGCTGGGGTCCGCGCTCGCCGTCAAGCCCCTCCTCCAGCTGGGTAACGGCCGTATCGAGCCGCTGGAGAAGGTGCGTACGGCGTCCAGGGCGATCGCGCGCCTGGAGGAACTCACCGCGGAACGGGCGGGCAACGCGGAGGTCGACATCGCCGTCCACCATCTCGCCGCCGCCGACCGCGCCGCCGCACTCGCCGACCGGCTACGGGCCCGCATCCCGGGCCTGGCCGACCTGCACGTCAGCGAGGTGGGAGCGGTGATCGGGGCGCATACCGGGCCGGGGCTGCTCGGGGCGGTCGTTTCGCCCCGCTGAGGCCGGGGGCGGGACCGTCGGCCTGTCGGTTTCACTCGTGTGGGTGGCGGAGTTATCCACAACCGGGCGGTAGCGCACGGGAATTCACCAAGATCATCGTGTTGCGGCGAAGTCCTCCATCCTCGTCGCATGGCACTTCGATCTCGTTCCCGCATCGCGACCCCGACCAGCGGCCCCGGCCGTGGCCCGGCCTCCGACGGCCGCGTCCGGCACCGCCGGACCACCGGGCACCGTCACCTCACCGAGCACCGCCCTCCCGCCGAGGGCCACCGGGCCCGTCGTCGCCCGTCCGCGCCGGGGGAGGAGCTGCGCCGCCGGGCGGAACTCCTCTTCGGCGAACGAGCGGTGCAGTGGCGGGAGTCCGGGAACGCGCCGCCGGATCCGGACGGATCCGCGAGCACGCCCGTCGCGCCGGGGCGGGGGACGCGGAGGGCGGGGGTGGCACCGGGGGCGGTGACGACGCTCACCACGGCCGTGCCGGAGCAGGACACGGCCCCGGTGCGCTCACCGGCCGGCCCGGTCCCGCAGCCTTGGCCGTCGGACGCTTTGCCGGGGGCCGGAAGGGACGCTGTCGAGCAGCCGCGGACCGCTGTCGAGCAGCCGCGGACCGATGCCGTGCGGCCGCGGACCGGTGCCGCGCAGTCGGCGGAACCGGAGGTGCCGAGAGGGCCGCGGGCGCCGGCGGCCGCGGGCTGGCGGGAGCGTGCCGGGCTGGTGCTGCGGGAGCGGATGCCGGTGTGGCTCCAGGCGCGGTACGGCGTGGAGCGGCGGGCCGTCGTGGCGCTGACCGTGGTGCTCGTCGTCGCGGCCGGCTTCGCGGTGCAGCACTTCTGGTCGGGCCGGACCCGGTCCGTGAGCGCGCCGCAAGTGGTCCGCTCCCAGGCGTCGTTCGCCAAGAAGGACGAGCAGGCGGCGACCGCGGTGGCCGCGGTCCCGTCGGCGACTCCCCGCGCGGAGATCGTCGTGGACGTCAGCGGCAAGGTTCGCGCACCCGGCATCCTGCGGCTGCCGGCCGGTGCCCGGGTGGCCGACGCGCTGCGCGCCGCGGGCGGGGTCCGGCCGGGCGTGAGCACGGAGGGGCTCAACCGTGCCCGCTTCCTGGTCGACGGCGAGCAGGTCGTGGTCGGAGCCCCCGCCGGAGCCGTCGCGCCGGCCGGGCCCGCGGCCGGACGGCTCTCCGGCGCCACCGGCACGGGCCCGGCCGCGCCGGTCTCCCTCAACACCGCCACCGCGGAACAGCTCGACACCCTCCCCGGGGTCGGTCCGGTGCTGGCCCAGCACATCATCGACTACCGCACCCGGCAGGGCGGGTTCCGCTCGGTGGACGAACTGCGCGAGGTCAACGGCATCGGGGACAGCCGGTTCACCGACCTGCGCGACTTGGTACGGCCGTGAACCGCGCGCTCACCGTGGCCGGCCCGCACCCCGGGGCCGAGCGGAGCACGGCCGCGCAGGCCGACCGGGACGGCCCCCCGGACCTGCGCCTGGTGCCGCCCGCGCTCGCGGCCTGGGGCACGGCGGCCCTGACCCTGGACGCACCGGCGCCCTGGACCGCCGCAACCGCCGTCGTCTGTCTGCTCGGCGGTGTCCTGCTGCTGTCGGTGCGGCGACCGGAACGGACCGGTCGGGCCGGGGGGACCAGAGGGACCGGGCAGGCTGGGCCGGCCGGTCGGGCGCGGGGCCGGTTTCGCTGGGCGCGGGCCACCGTCGCCGCGGTGCTGCTCTGTTCCGCCGCGGCGGCCGCCTCCGCCGGACTGCACGGAGCCGATGTCCGGCGGGGACCGGTGCCCGAGCTGGCCCGGCGGTTCGCGACCGTCACCGCCGAGGTCGAGGTGACCGGTGACCCCTGGCTGAGCCGGCCACGGGTGCGCGGCGACCGCGTGGCACCGGTGGCGGTGCTGGCGCGGGCGGAAGTGCGGGGCGTGGAGGCGTCCGACGGACAGCGGGCGCGGACCCGTACGCCCGTGCTGCTGATCGTCGACGCGGACGTCCCGGCACCGCGGGAAGCACGGGAGGGAGCGGACGACCCGGCACCGGAAGGGGAAGTGAGGGACGGCGGAAGCCGGCGCCCCGGGCCACCGACCGGAGCCGAAGGGCGCGGGCCGGGCGGGCGAGCGGCCTGGCTGGAGCTGCTGCCCTCCACGCGGCTCCGGGTCGGTGGACGGCTGGCACCCGCGCTCACGGGCGGCGACCGGACGGCGGCCGTGCTCCGGGTGCGCGGCCGGCCGGCGCCCCGGCTCGTGGCGGGACCGAGCGGACCGCAACGACTCGCCGGGCGGCTCAGGGCCGGCCTGCGGGAGGCGACCGCGGACCTTTCGGGGGACGCGCGGGCACTGCTCCCCGGCCTCGTCGTCGGGGACACCTCACGGATCACACCCGAGCTGGACCACGCCTTCCAGGAGACGGACCTGGCGCACGTCCTCGCCGTCTCCGGCAGCAACCTCACCGTCCTGCTCGCGCTGCTCATCGGACCACCGGGCCTGGCCCAACGCGCCGAACGCCGTGGCCTGGCCCCCCGCCTGGGGCTCCCGCTGCGGGCGACGGCCCTGCTCGCGGGGGCGCTGACACTGGGTTTCGTGGTCGTCTGCCGGCCCGACCCCAGCGTTCTGCGGGCCGCGGCCTGCGGCGGGATCGCACTGCTCGCCCTGGCCACCGGGCGCCGCAGATCCCTGATCCCGGCGCTGGCCACGGCCGTGCTCCTGCTCGTGCTGTACGACCCGTGGCTGGCCCGCGGTTACGGCTTCCTGCTGTCGGTGCTGGCCACGGGCGCGCTGCTGGTGCTGGCGCCGGGCTGGAGCGAGGGGCTGCGGCGGCGCGGGGTGCCTGCGCGGCTCGCCGAGGCGCTGGCGGCGGCCGCCGCGGCGCAGGCCGTGTGCGCGCCGGTCGTGGCGGTGCTGTCGGCCCGGGTGAGCCTCGTGGCGGTGCCGTGCAATCTGCTGGCCGAAGTGGCGGTGGCACCGGCCACCGTGCTGGGGTTCGCGGCGCTGGCGGCGGCGCCGGTGGTGATGCCGGTGGCCAAGGCGCTGGCCTGGTGCGCGAGTTGGCCGACCGGGTGGATCGCCGGGATCGCCCGGGCGGGGGCGGCGCTGCCCGGCGCGGGCGTGGACTGGCCGGGGAGCTGGCCGGGGGCGCTGGCGCTCGCCGCGGTCACCGTGGCCGTCGTCCTGGCCGGCCGGCGGCTGCTGCGGCGTCCCGTGTGGTGCGGTCTGCTCGGTGTGCTGCTCGTGCTGGTCGTGACCCGGCCGGCGCCGCTGACCCGGGTGATCACGGGCTGGCCGCCGCCGGGCTGGCGGTTCGCGATGTGCGACGTCGGGCAGGGTGACGCGACGGTGCTGGCGGCGGGCGGGGGAGCCGGGGTGGTCGTGGACGCCGGACCCGATCCGGCGCTGGTCGACCACTGCCTGCGGCGGCTGGGCATCACCCGCGTCCCCCTCCTGATCCTCACCCACTTCCACGCCGACCACGTGGCGGGCCTGCCCGGCGTCCTGCGGCACCGCTCGGTGGCCGCGATCCAGACCACCGGCCTCGCGGAGCCGGCGGACCAGGCCGAGTCGGTGCGCGGGGAGGCGGCCCGACGGCACATCCCGGTGCTGACGGCCGCCGCGGGAGAGGAACGGCGCGTCGGGCCGCTCACCTGGCGTGTCCTGTGGCCCCCGCCCGACGCCCCGATGCCCTCGGGAACGCGAACGCCCGCCTCCGTGCCCGGTCCGGCCTTCCTGCCACAAGGGCCGAACGACGCCAGCGTCGCGCTGCTCGTGCGCACGGGCGGGCTGCGGCTGCTGCTGCTCGGCGACCTCGAACCCCCGGCCCAGCAGGCCCTGCTGCGGTCCCCGGCGGTGGCCGATCTGGCCGGGGTGGACGTGCTGAAGGTGGCCCACCACGGCTCGGCCTACCAGGACCCCGGATTGTTGCGCCTCGCCGCGCCCCGGGTGGCGCTCGTCTCCGCGGGCGCCGACAACCCCTACGGCCACCCGGCACCGGCGACCGTGGCCGCGCTGCGGACCGGTGGAGCGACGGTCGTGCGCACCGACCGGGACGGGGCGCTCGCGCTCACCGGGAGCGCGGGCAGGCACGGGGAGGTGCGGGTGACGAGCGAGCGCTGAGGAGCCGCCCCGCAGGGTGAGCCGGGTGAGGGCTGTGTGAAACCCCGACCTGAACGTCCAATTCCCCCCAGTCCCGGCGCATGCAGCGGATTCCTGTGATGTGGGCTCGTGTTGCCTCGAAAGCCGCATCGGTGATCGAATGAACCTTCGGCAATGGATCATGTCGGGGGGTACAGGGGTGTCGTGGATGTTCGGCCGTTGGTGGGGTAACCGCAGGAACCGCGTGCACCGGACGAGTCCCCTGGCGGGGGTGCGCACGCCGCCGCATGCCGGAGTGCTCAGCTGCCGGGTGGTCGACCCGGTCAACGAGCCGGTAGCGGGCGCGGAGCTGACGGTCAGCGATTCCGTGGGCCGCCGGGTGGTGACCGGGGGCACCGACCCCTATGGCCTGTTCCTCACCATGGTGCCGGCGGGGGAGTACCGGCTCGCGGTGGCGGCCGAGGGCTACGCGCCGTACCGGGCCACCGCGCTGGTCGCGGAGAACTCCCTGGCCTCGCTGGGTGATGTGACGCTTCAGGTGGCCCAGCCGCCGGAGCCGCCGGCGCCGGGCGACTGGAACATCGAGCCCGCGCACTCCTCCATCGGCTTCACCGCACGGCACATCGGACTGGCCCGCATCCACGGGCGGTTCGACTCCTTCGCCGGGGTGGTGAGGGTCGCCGAGCGGATGGAGCAGTCGATGATGCACGTCGTGATCGACGCGTCCTCCATCAACACCGGGGTCCGGATGCGCGACGACCACCTGCGGTCGGGGGACTTCCTGGACGTGCAGCGGTTCCCGACGCTGGAGTTCTACAGCGACCGGTTCGTGCACAAGGGCGGCAGCCGCTGGGCGGTCACCGGCGCGCTGTCGCTGCACGGCGTGACCCGGACGGTCACGCTCGACACCGAGTACCTCGGGCTCGGCAACGGCATGGAAGGGGAGGTCCGGGCGGCCTGCCGGGCCACCACCGAGCTGCACCGGGACGACTTCACGGTCAGCTGGCAGTCGATGCTGGCCCGGGGCATCGCGGCGATCGGCCCGAGCATCCGCGTCGACCTCGACGTGCAGATCGTCCCGAAGGGCTGAGCCGCGCGGATCACATCCCCTGGAGCGGGCCGGGTGGACCGGGGGCGATGCCCGCGGCGCCCGGGCCGCCGACGGTGGCGGACGTGTCCGAGCGGCCGGGGCGCGCTCCGTCCGAGGGGCCGCCGTGCCCGCCACGGCAAGGGCCGGGCCGGTCCCCGGCCTGTGCTCCCGGCCCACGGGTACCGGCCGGCCTCGGCCCGCGTGCACCGGCCGGCCCCCGGTCCGCGACCCGGCCCGCGTGCACCTGCCGACCGCACCCGGCGTACACCCGCCGGCCTCGGCTCCGCCGTGCCGCCCGCCGCCCTCCCGGCGCGTGTGAGGCACGCTAGGCCCAGGCCCGGGGCCCCGCCGGGTGCCGGAGAATGGGTCCGTGAGCGATGTGAGACACGTGCTGGTGCTGCCCGACCGTGACGCCGCCGAGGAGGCGGCCGAGGCCCTCGGGGAGCGGTTCGGGATCGACGAGGAGCCGCGGCTCGTGCGGGACGCGCTGGCCGGCGAGGACGACGCCGAGGACGCCCAGTGGCTGGTGGTCCTGCGGGACGCGCACGACCGGCTCGACCCCGCCGAGCTGGACGCGTTCGCGGGGGAGTGGGACGGCTGGCGCGAGGAGCCGTGACCCGGAGCCGCCCTCAGGGTCCGCTCCGGGACCGGTCGGGGTGGCGGGGCCGGTCGGCTGTCGGTGCCGCGTGGGATGCTGTAGGCGATGGCCAGGAAGACTGCGAATGACGACCCTCTCGCCCCGGTGACCCTTGCCGTGGGCCAGGAGGACCTCCTGCTCGACCGTGCCGTGCGGGAGGTGGTGGCCGCCGCCAGGGCCGCCGACGCCGACACGGACGTACGTGACCTGACCCCGGACCAGCTGCAGCCCGGCACGCTCGCCGAGCTGACCAGCCCGTCGCTCTTCGCGGAGCGCAAGGTCGTGGTCGTACGCAACGCGCAGGACCTGTCCGCCGACACGGTCAAGGACGTGAAGGCGTATCTCGGTTCGCCCGCCGAGGAGATCACGCTCGTGCTGCTGCACGCTGGCGGCGCCAAGGGCAAGGGACTGCTGGACGCGGCGCGCAAGGCGGGCGCGCGGGAGGTGGCCTGCCCGAAGATGACCAAGCCGGCGGACCGGCTGGCCTTCGTGCGGGGCGAGTTCCGCTCCCTCGGGCGGTCGGCCACACCCGAGGCGTGCCAGGCGCTCTGCGACGCCATCGGGAGCGATCTGCGGGAGCTGGCCTCGGCTGTCTCGCAGTTGGTCGCCGACGTGGAGGGGACGATCGACGAGGCGATCGTCGGGCGGTACTACACCGGGCGCGCCGAGGCCTCAAGCTTCACGGTCGCCGACCGGGCCGTGGAGGGGCGTACGGCGGAGGCGCTGGAGGCCCTCAGATGGTCGCTGTCGACCGGTGTGGCGCCGGTGATGATCACCAGTGCGCTGGCGCAGGGCGTGCGGGCGATCGGCAAGCTGTCCTCGGCCCGGGGCGGCCGGCCGGCCGACCTGGCGCGTGAGCTGGGCATGCCGCCGTGGAAGATCGACCGGGTGCGCCAGCAGATGCGGGGCTGGACGCCGGACGGGGTCGCGGTGGCGCTCAGAGCGGTCGCGGAGGCCGACGCGGGGGTGAAGGGCGGCGGCGACGATCCCGAGTACGCCCTGGAGAAGGCGGTCGTGACGATCGCCCGGGCCGCCCGCTCCCGAGGCCGGGCCTGACCGGACGACGACCCCCGCCCACCGAAGAGCCACGCGAGAGAAGAGCCGCACGAGGGGGAGGCCCGGCTCCGCTCACCGAAGAGCCGGGGACCGGATACCCGGATACCGGCCCCTGTCCGCCCTGCCCTCTCCTGCCCGGCCGTGGCCGGCGGCGCGCCGGCGCAGTGACCGCTTCCCCCGGTGCGCCGTCCCTGCGCACGCATGCCAAAAACCCCGGCACCCGCCTTGGGGAAGGCGGAGCACCGGGGTCCTCGGATCACACTCTTGGATCCACGCCCGCGTGGCGAACGCAGGCCGCGCGTGGATCCGGGGGTGCCAGTCGGGAGCGGATGAGAGAGGGCCCGCCCTGGGTCCTTCCGGCGATCAGATCAAAAAGGAGGTTCAGCCCTTGAGGGTCGCGACCTTGGAAGCAAGCGCCGACTTCTTGTTGGCGGCCTGGTTCTTGTGGATGACGCCCTTGGAGACGGCCTTGTCGAGGGCACGCGCGGCAGCGCGCTGCAGCTCGGTGGCCTTCTCGGTGTCACCCGCGGCAGCGGCCTCACGGGCCTTGCGGATCGCGGTCTTCAGAGAGGACTTGACGGCCTTGTTGCGCAGCCGGGCCTTCTCGTTGGTCTTGTTCCGCTTGATCTGGGACTTGATGTTCGCCACGAAGGAGCCTTTTCAGGTTCAGGCGCGGGCCCGCGAGGGTCCCGTGCCGGTGATCCAAACTTTTCGGTCGTGCCTCGCGCTGAGAGGGCATGAGGCACAGCCATCTACAGTACCAGTGGCCCTCCGGACGGCCCAAAACGGCCCCCGGTCCCTGCCCGTGGGACCATGGAGACTACGTAACGATCCGACCCGAGGCATAAGGCGCCTCAAGAGACAGGACCCTGCGTGCCCGCGACCCCTAACCATGTGCCCGAGCCGAGCCGTACCGCCCCGGCTCTGATCCGCAACTTCTGCATCATCGCGCACATCGACCACGGCAAGTCCACGCTCGCCGACCGGATGCTCCAGCTGACCGGTGTGGTCGAGCAGCGGCAGATGCGTGCTCAGTACCTCGACCGGATGGACATCGAGCGCGAGCGCGGCATCACGATCAAGTCCCAGGCGGTGCGTCTGCCCTGGGCCCCGACCGAGGGCCCCGACCAGGGCACGACCCACATCCTCAACATGATCGACACCCCGGGGCACGTCGACTTCACCTACGAGGTCTCGCGGTCGCTGGCCGCCTGCGAGGGGACCATCCTCCTGGTCGACGCCGCCCAGGGCATCGAGGCGCAGACCCTCGCCAACCTCTACCTGGCGATGGAGAACGACCTCACGATCATCCCGGTGCTGAACAAGATCGACCTTCCGGCGGCGCAGCCGGAGAAGTTCGCCGAGGAGCTGGCGAACCTGGTCGGCTGCGAACCGGACGACGTCCTCAAGGTGTCGGCGAAGACCGGTCTCGGCGTGGACGCGCTGCTGAACAAGGTCGTCAAGGAGATCCCGGCGCCGGTCGGTGTCGCCGACGCGCCCGCCCGCGCGATGATCTTCGACTCGGTCTACGACTCCTACCGCGGTGTCGTGACGTACGTCCGTGTCATCGACGGCCAGCTCAACAAGCGCGAGCGCATCAAGATGATGTCGACCGGCGCCACCCACGAGCTGCTGGAGATCGGCGTCAGCTCGCCGGAGATGCTGCCGGCCGACGGCCTCGGCGTCGGTGAGGTGGGATACCTCATCACCGGTGTGAAGGACGTCCGGCAGTCCAAGGTCGGTGACACCGTCACCCGCCAGAACAAGGGCGCCACCGAGGCGCTCGGCGGTTACAAGGACCCGAAGCCGATGGTCTTCTCCGGTCTGTACCCGCTGGACGGCTCCGACTACCCGGAGCTGCGCGAGGCCCTGGACAAGCTCCAGCTCAACGACGCCGCGCTGGTCTACGAACCGGAGACCTCCGCCGCGCTCGGCTTCGGCTTCCGCGTCGGCTTCCTCGGCCTGCTGCACCTGGACGTGATCCGGGAGCGGCTGGAGCGCGAGTTCGGTCTCGACCTGATCGCCACCGCCCCCAACGTGGTCTACCGCGTGATCCTGGAGGACGGCAGCGAGGTCACCGTCACCAACCCGAGCGAGTTCCCCGAGGGCAAGATCGACGAGGTGTTCGAGCCGGTCGTGCGGGCGACGATCCTCGCGCCCACCGAGTTCATCGGCGCGATCATGGAGCTGTGCCAGACCCGGCGCGGCACGCTGCTGGGCATGGACTACCTCTCCGAGGACCGCGTAGAGATCCGCTACACGCTGCCGCTCGCGGAGATCGTCTTCGACTTCTTCGACCAGCTGAAGTCGAAGACGCGCGGCTACGCCTCGCTGGACTACGAACCCACGGGCGAGCAGAGCAGCTCCCTGGTCAAGGTCGACATCCTGCTGCACGGCGACAAGGTGGACGCCTTCTCGGCGATCACCCACAAGGACCAGGCGTACGCGTACGGCGTGCGGCTCGTCGCCAAGCTCAAGGAGCTGATCCCGCGGCAGAACTTCGAGGTGCCGGTGCAGGCCGCCATCGGTTCCCGGGTCATCGCCCGCGAGACCATCCGCGCCATCCGCAAGGACGTCCTCGCCAAGTGCTACGGCGGTGACATCTCCCGCAAGCGGAAGCTGCTGGAGAAGCAGAAGGAAGGCAAGAAGCGGATGAAGATGGTGGGTTCCGTGGAGGTTCCGCAGGAAGCCTTCATCGCCGTCCTGTCCAGCGATGACGGCGCGGGGTCGGCCAAGGGCAAGAAGTGACCGGCGGTTACGGCCGGTGACGTCCGCAAAGCGGGCATGTGGGGGCCCGTCGTGCGAAAGCGCGGCGGGCCCCCGCGTGCGTGGGGCGCGGCCCCGTGTCGAAAAGTGTCGGGCCGATGCCCCTTACGCGGCGGGCGGTCGCGCCTTACCCTGATCCCTGCTCGCTAGTTACTGGTGAGTTAAACAACGTCCGCACCCCCACCGTGAGTCAAGCCAGCCGCACCTAGTCAGCCGCACCGTCGCGGGCCCCGGAGGATGTCGTGAGCGACACACAGACCCTGATCGAGAACCGTCCGCCGTCCGTGGCGGCCCTCTTCCTGGAGCGCGTGGCGGCCACACCGGACGCCGAGGCCTACCGCCACCCCGTCCCGCCGGCCGCGGGCGAGGGCCCCGACGACTGGGCGTCGCTGAGCTGGGCGCAGGCGGCCGAGCGGGTGTACGCGATCGCGGCCGGGCTCATCGAGCTGGGCATCGAGCCCGAGCAGCGGGTGGCGCTCGCCTCCTCCACCCGGGTGGAGTGGATCCTCGCCGACCTCGGCATCATGTGCGCCGGCGGCGCCACCACGACCGTCTATCCGCAGACCAACGCCGACGAGTCGGCGTTCATCCTCTCCGACTCCGAGAGCCGCGTGCTGGTCGCCGAGGACGCGGCGCAGCTCGCCAAGGCCGTGGAGAAGCGCCCCGAGCTGCCCGCGCTGACCAAGGTCGTGGTGATCGACCCGGCCGGCGTGCAGACCGGCGACTGGGTGATCAGCCTCGCCGAGCTGGAGGAGCGCGGCGCCGCCTACCTGGAGCAGCACCCGCAGCTGATCAAGGAGCGGGTCGGCGCGATCACCAAGGACCAGCTCGCCACCCTGATCTACACCTCGGGCACCACCGGCCGCCCCAAGGGCGTGCGCCTGCCGCACGACAACTGGGCGTACATGGCCAAGGCGATCGCGGCGACCGGCCTGGTCACCGTCGACGACGTGCAGTACCTGTGGCTGCCGCTCGCGCACGTCTTCGGCAAGGTGCTCACCTCCGGCCAGATCGAGGTCGGGCACGTCACCGCCGTGGACGGCCGCGTCGACAAGATCATCGAGAACCTCCCGGTGGTGCGGCCGACGTACATGGCGGCCGTGCCCCGCATCTTCGAGAAGGTCTACAACGGCGTGGCGGCCAAGGCCCGCGAGGGCGGCGCGGCCAAGTACAGGATCTTCCAGTGGGCCGCCGAGGTCGCCCGCGAGTACGCCAAGGCCACCCAGGACAACTTCCGCCGCACCGGCGTCGCCTCGGCCCCCTTCGGGCTCGCCGCCAGGCACAAGGTCGCCGACACCCTCGTCTACGCCAAGCTCCGCGAGGCCTTCGGCGGCCGGCTGCGCGCCTGCGTCTCCGGCGCCTCCGCGCTCGCGCCCGAGATCGGCTACTTCTTCGCCGGCGCCGGCATCCACATCCTGGAGGGGTACGGCCTCACCGAGACCTCCGCCGCCTCCTTCGTCAATCCCGGCGAGGCCTACCGCACCGGCACCGTCGGCAAGCCGCTGCCCGGCACCGAGGTCCGCATCGCCGACGACGGCGAGATCCTGCTGCGCGGCCCCGGCATCATGCAGGGCTACCACCGGCAGCCCGAGAAGACCGCCGAGGTGCTGGAGTCCGACGGCTGGTTCCACACCGGCGACATCGGCGAGCTGTCGCCCGACGGCTACCTGCGCATCACCGACCGCAAGAAGGACCTCATCAAGACCTCCGGCGGCAAGTACGTCGCCCCGGCCGAGGTGGAGGGCCGGTTCAAGGCGCTGTGCCCGTACGTGTCCAACATCCTCGTGCACGGCGCCGACCGGAACTACTGCACCGCCCTCATCGCCCTGGACGAGCCCGCGGTCCTGGAGTGGGCGAAGGACAACGGCCTGGAGGGCAGGTCGTACGCGGAGGTCGTCGCCGCGCCGCAGACGGTGGAGATGGTCGACGGGTACGTGCGGCAGCTCAACGCCGGGCTCCAGCGCTGGCAGACCGTCAAGAAGTTCCGGCTGCTGCCGCGCGACCTCGACGTGGAGCACGGCGAGATCACGCCGAGCCTGAAGCTGAAGCGGCCGGTGGTGGAGCGGACGTACAAGAACCTGATCGACGAGATGTACGCCGGCGCGCGGGAGGCGTGACCGGCGCCCGGTTCGTACGGCCGTCCGCGCAGGCGGTACGGCGGGATTCGGACAGTGCCCCGCACGCCTCTTTTCCGCTCACCGGCGCTCGAAAGGTTCCGTCTTCCGGTCAGTTCCGTGACTTAGCGCATCTGGGTGGGGCCGGTCTGTCACCCTGACCGCATGGACATGGCGGCCATACCCACACAGCGGGACAGCGAGTCCCGGCCAGGTGCGGCACGGGGGCGGGCCACACTGGCCGGCAGTCCCCTTGCCCCCGGGTCGGCCCGCGCGCTGGTGCGGGCCGCGCTCGCCGAGGTGCCCGGGGCCCCGGCGCGGCTCGCCGACGACGCCATGGCCGTCGTCAGCGAACTGGTCACCAACGCCGTCGTGCACGCCGGCACCGACGTGCACGTCGAGTGGCGGCTGGAGGAGACCGGCGCGTTCGTGATCGAGGTGCGCGACCAGCACCCCTCCCGCGCCCCCCGGGACGCCCTGAGCGGCGAGGCGCCGTACGACACCCCCGAGTACGGGCGCGGTCTGCGCCTCGTCGCCACGCTCGCGGAGTCCTGGGGCGTCACCTACCGCACCGGCGCCAAGACCGTCTGGGCCCGGCTGCCCCCGGGCGGCAGCGACGCCCTGGACGCTCCCGCCGCCGGCCCAGCCCTGGAGGTCGCCGAGGACCTCGCCCCGCAGCCGCCCCGGGCCGACGGCGACCGGGACTGGCTCGGCCGCGGCGCCCTGTCCTTCCTCGCCGAGGCATCCGACCTGCTCGCCGGACAGCTCGACGAGAACCTGGTCGCCGCGCTCACCGGGCAGCTGATCGTGCCCCGGCTCGCCGACTGGTGCGCCGTCTGGCTGGAGGACGAGGCGACCGTCCGCGGCGGCGCCTGCGACGGCCCCGCCCGGGTCTGGCACGCCAGCGAGGCCCGCATCGAGGAACTGCGCGCCGCCCTGGAGAAGGAACCGCCGCGCCCGCCGGACGCGGCGCGCTGCGGCCCCGAGCCCTACCCCTGGCCCGGCCACGCGCTCGGCCCGCACGGCGGCGACGGCACCGCGCTGGCCTACCGGCTGATCGCGGGCGGCCGGCCGCTCGGCACGCTGGTCCTCGGCCGCTGCGGGCCGGCCGGCTTCCCCGACGAGATCACCGGCCTGGTGGAGGACCTGAGCCGGCGGGTCGCCCTGGCCATCGGCGCGGCCCGCCAGTACGCCCGCCAGGCCACCATCAGCGCCGTCCTCCAGCGTGGTCTGCTGCCCGGCGCGGTCGCCGAGATCCCCGGCGTGCGCAGCGCGCTGGTCTACGAACCCTGCGACCAGGGCGGCCCCAGCGGCGACTTCTACGACCTGTTCCCGGCGGGCGACGGACGCTGGTGCTTCGCCGTCGGCGACGTCCAGGGCAAGGGCCCCGAGGCGGCCGTGGTCATCGGCCTCGCCCGGCCCTGGCTGCGGCTGCTCGCCCGCGAGGGGTACGGCGTCGCCGACGTCCTGGACCGCCTCAACCAGCTCCTGCTGGACGACGCCACGGAGGCCGCCGACGCCGCGGCGCGCGCCCTGGTCGCCGCCGGCGGCCGGCCACCGGGCCTGGGCGACGGCCCGCAGACCCGCTTCCTCTCCCTCCTCTACGGCGAGCTGACCCCGCACGCCGACGGGGTCCGCTGCACCCTCGCCGCCGCCGGCCACCCACTGCCGCTCGTCCTCGCCCCCGACGGGACCGTGCGCACCGCCGCCGGCCCGCAGACGCTGCTCGGCGTGGTCGAGGACGAGACGTACACCAGCGAGACCGTGGAGCTGCGTCCCGGCGACAGCCTGCTGTGCGTCACCGACGGGGTGACCGAGCGGCGCCGTGGCACCCGCCAGTTCGACGACGGGGACGGCCTCGCCCGCGCCCTGTCCGGCTGTGCCGGCCTCGGCGCCGAGCGGATCGCGGAGCGCATCCGCCGCCTGGTCCACGACTTCGGCAGCGACCTGCCCACGGACGACCTGGCCCTGCTGGTGCTCCAGGCCGAGTGACGCCCCCGGTTCCCGGGGGCGGCGGGGCGGTGTCCGCGGTGCTGGACAATGGGAGACATGCCTTCCGCACTCCCCGACGGCGAGCCCGTCCCCGCCGACGGCGCGCTGCCCGCGTCCGCGCTCGCCGGGGCCGCCGCCCGCCCGCTCGGTTTCTACCTGCACGTCCCGTACTGCGCGACCCGCTGCGGCTACTGCGACTTCAACACCTACACCGCGACCGAGCTGCGCGGCACCGGCGGAGTGCTCGCCTCCCGGGACAACTACGCGGACACCCTCGTCGAGGAGGTCCGGCTGGCGCGCAAGGTGCTGGGCGACGATCCCCGCCGGGTCCGTACGGTCTTCGTCGGCGGCGGTACGCCGACGCTGCTGGCCGCCGAGGACCTCGTGCGGATGCTGGAGGCGATCCGCGAGGAGTTCGGTCTCGCGCCGGACGCGGAGATCACCACGGAGGCGAACCCGGAGTCCGTCGACCCCGCCTACCTCGCCACCCTGCGCGAGGGCGGCTTCAACCGGATCTCCTTCGGCATGCAGAGCGCCCGGCGGCACGTGCTGAGGGTCCTGGACCGCACGCACACCCCCGGCCGGCCCGAGGAGTGCGTGGCCGAGGCGCGGGCGGCCGGCTTCGACCACGTGAACCTGGACCTGATCTACGGCACGCCGGGGGAGAGCGACGACGACTGGCGGGCCTCCCTGGAAGCGGCCCTCGGCGCCGGGCCGGACCACGTCAGCGCCTACGCGCTCATCGTGGAGGAGGGCACCCGACTGGCCCACCGGATCCGCCGCGGCGAGGTCCCGATGACCGACGACGACGTGCACGCCGACCGGTACCTGATCGCGGAGGAGACGCTGGGCCGGGCGGGCTTCGAGTGGTACGAGGTCTCCAACTGGGCCACCTCCGAGGCGGGCCGCTGCCTGCACAACGAGCTGTACTGGCGCGGCGCCGACTGGTGGGGCGCCGGACCGGGGGCGCACTCGCACGTGGGCGGCGTGCGCTGGTGGAACGTGAAGCACCCCGGGGCGTACGCGGCGGCGCTCGCCGAGGGGCGCTCTCCGGGCGCCGGCCGCGAGATCCTCTCGGACGAGGACCGCCGGGTGGAACGGATCCTCCTGGAGCTGCGCCTGCGCGAGGGCGTCCCCCTGTCGCTGCTGAGGGCGGAGGGCCTCGCGGCCTCCCGCCGCGCCCTGGCGGACGGACTGCTCCGGCGGGAGCCGTACGAGGAGGGACGCGCCGTGCTCACCCTGCGCGGCCGCCTCCTGGCGGACGCGGTGGTACGGGACCTGGTGGACTGACCACTCGGGCGGGTGGACCGGCCGCCCGCCCGCCCGGGCGGCGGGTTCGCGGCCTTCCCGGCGTCAGGCCCCGCCGCCCGTGACGAAGTCGATCAGTTCCTCCACGCGTCCCAGCAGCTCCGGCTCCAGGTCCTTGTAGGACCCCACCCGCTTCAGGATGGCCTGCCACACCGCGCCCGTGTTCTCCGGCGGCCAGCCGAGGGCGCGGCAGACCCCCGTCTTCCAGTCCTGGCCCCTCGGTACCGCCGGCCATGCCTCGATGCCGAGCGAGGCCGGCTTCACCGCCTGCCAGATGTCGATGTACGGGTGGCCGACGACCAGGGTGTGCTCGCTGGTGACCGACCGCGCGATCCGCCATTCCTTCGTGCCCGGCACCAGGTGGTCCACGAGGACGCCGAGGCGGGCGTCGGGGCCCGGGGCGAAGGAGTCCACGACGGCCGGGAGGTCGTCCACGCCCTCCAGGTACTCCACGACCACGCCCTCGACGCGCAGGTCGTCGCCCCACACCTTCTCGACCAGTTCGGCGTCGTGCCGGCCCTCGACGTAGATCCGGCCCGCGCGGGCGACGCGTGCGCGCGCCTGCGGCACGGCGACCGAGCCGGACGCGGTACGCGCGGGACGTACCGGGGAGGCGGCCGGCCGGACCAGCGTCACGGCCCTGCCCTCCAGCAGGAAGCCGCGCGGTTCGAGGGGGAAGACGCGGTGCTTGCCGAAGCGGTCCTCCAGGGTCACCGTGCCCGCCTCACAGCGGATCACCGCCCCGCAGAAGCCGGTGCCGGCCTCCTCCACCACCAGGCCCGGTTCGGCGGCGACCTCCGGTACCGGCTGCGGCTTCTTCTTCCAGGGAGGGGTCAGGTCGGGCGAGTACTGGCGCATTCGGATGACGATAGGAGAAGCCGCGCGGCGGCAAGCGCGACACGCCGGAATCCGGGCGGGGACGCCGTTCAGATCACGCCGAACCGCGCCGCCAGCCCGTCCCGTTGGCGTCGTACGAACGCCGCGTCCACCACCGCCCCGTGGCCGGGCACGTACACCGCGTCCTCGCCGCCGAGCGCCAGCAGCCGGTCGAGGGCGTCCGGCCAGCGGGCGGGGACCGCGTCCGGGCCGGCCTGGGGCTCGCCGGACTCCTCGACCAGGTCGCCGCAGAAGACGACCTCCGGGGAGCCCGGGACCAGGACCGCGAGGTCGTGGGCGGTGTGGCCCGGACCCACGTTGGCCAGCAGCGCCTGGCGGCCGTCGCCGAGGTCGAGCGTCCACTCGCCGGACACCAGGTGCCGGGGCGCGACCAGCGCGTCCACCGCCTCGTCGGCGTCGGCCACCGGCAGCCCGTTGCGCACCGCGTCCAGCCGCAGTTCCGCCCGCCCGGACGCGAACACGGCGTCCAGCCCGACCGCCCCGTACACCTCCGCGCCGGCGAACACCGCGGCGCCGAACACGTGGTCGAAATGGGGGTGGGTGAGCGCGAGATGGGTCACACGGCCGCCCGCCAGTTCCTCCGCCCCCGCCCGCAGCCGGGCCCCCTCCGCCAGGCTCGAACCGGCGTCCACGAGCAGCGCCGTCCCCTCGCCCACGACCAGCCCCGCCGTGCAGTCCCAGCCCGGCAGCCGGCACCGCCCCACCCCGGCCGCCAGCCGTTGCCACCCCAGCTCTTCCCAAGTCACGGTCATACCGGCGACGCTAGCGGTAGGACCCGGTACGGCGGACCGACCTTGCCCGGTGCGTACCGGACGGCCGTACACTGGGCCGGGGAATGCTGGCACTCGTGTGGGAAGAGTGCCAGGGGGACGACCCGATGGGACGACGGACGACGTGCTGGAGGTGCGCGCATGCTGAGTGAACGCAGGCTTCAGGTACTGCGCGCCATCGTCCAGGACTACGTGGGCACCGAGGAGCCGGTCGGTTCCAAGGCGCTCACCGAGCGGCACAACCTCGGCGTCTCCCCGGCCACCGTCCGCAACGACATGGCGGCCCTGGAGGACGAGGGGTACATCGCGCAGCCGCACACCAGCGCGGGGCGCATCCCCACCGACAAGGGCTACCGCCTGTTCGTCGACAAGCTCGCGGGCGTCAAGCCGATGACCGCGCCCGAGCGACGGGCGATCCAGAACTTCCTGGAGGGCGCCGTCGACCTCGACGACGTCGTGGCCCGCACGGTGCGGCTGCTCGCGCAGCTGACCCGGCAGGTCGCCGTGGTGCAGTACCCGTCGCTGACCCGGTCCACGGTCCGGCACGTCGAGCTGCTCTCGCTCGCCCCGGCGCGCGTGATGCTCGTGCTGATCACCGACACCGGCCGGGTCGAGCAGCGTATGGTCGACTGCCCGGCCCCGTTCGGCGAGGCGTCGCTGGCGGATCTGCGGGCCCGGCTGAACAGCAGGGTCGCGGGCCGCCGGTTCACGGACGTGCCGAGGCTGGTCGAGGACCTGCCGGACGCCTTCGAGCCGGAGGACCGCGGTACGGTCTCCACGGTGCTCTCCACCCTGCTGGAGACACTGGTCGAGGAGAACGAGGAGCGGCTGATGATCGGCGGCACCGCCAATCTCACCCGCTTCGGGCACGATTTCCCCCTCACGATCCGCCCCGTCCTGGAGGCGCTGGAGGAGCAGGTCGTGCTCCTCAAGCTCCTCGGCGAGGCGAAGGAACCGGGCGTGACCGTGCGTATCGGGCACGAGAACGCCCACGAGGGACTCAACTCCACGTCCGTCGTGTCGGTCGGCTACGGTTCGGGCGGCGAGGCGGTTGCCAAGCTCGGCGTGGTCGGACCGACCCGCATGGACTACCCGGGAACGATGGGAGCGGTACGCGCAGTGGCACGGTACGTCGGACAGATCCTGGCGGAGTCGTAAGTGGCCACGGACTACTACGCCGTTCTCGGCGTGCGCCGCGACGCGTCGCAGGATGAGATCAAGAAGGCGTTCCGCCGGCTCGCGCGCGAGCTGCACCCGGACGTCAACCCGGATCCGAAGACCCAGGAGCGGTTCAAGGAGATCAACGCCGCTTACGAGGTGCTGTCGGACCCGCAGAAGAAGCAGGTCTACGACCTCGGCGGCGACCCGCTCTCGCAGTCCGGCGGCGCCGGCGCGGGCGGCTTCGGGGCCGGCGGCTTCGGCAACTTCTCCGACATCATGGACGCGTTCTTCGGCACGGCGTCGCAGCGCGGGCCGCGCTCGCGCACCCGGCGCGGCCAGGACGCGATGATCCGGATCGAGGTGGAGCTGGACGAGGCGGCCTTCGGGACCACCAAGGACATCCAGGTCGACACCGCCGTCGTCTGCACCACCTGCAACGGCGAGGGCGCGGCCCCGGGCACGTCCCCCCAGACGTGTGACATGTGCCGCGGCCGGGGCGAGGTCTCGCAGGTCACCCGGTCCTTCCTGGGCCAGGTCATGACCTCCCGGCCGTGCCCGCAGTGCCAGGGCTTCGGCACGGTCGTGCCGACCCCGTGCCCGGAGTGCGCGGGCGACGGGCGCGTCCGCTCCCGCCGCACGCTCACCGTGAAGATCCCGGCCGGTGTCGACAACGGCACCCGGATCCAGCTCGCGGGCGAGGGCGAGGTCGGCCCCGGCGGCGGCCCGGCCGGCGACCTGTACGTGGAGATCCACGAGCTGCCGCACCCGACCTTCCAGCGGCGCGGCGACGACCTGCACTGCACGGTCACCATCCCGATGACCGCCGCGGCGCTCGGCACCAAGGTGCCGCTGGAGACCCTGGACGGCATGGAGGAGGTCGACATCCGGCCCGGCACCCAGTCCGGCCAGTCGATCCCGCTGCACGACCGCGGTGTCACCCATCTGCGCGGCGGCGGCCGGGGCGACCTGATCGTGCACGTCGAGGTGCAGACCCCGACCAAGCTGGACCCCGAGCAGGAACGCCTGCTCCGCGAGCTGGCCAAGCTCCGCGGCGAGGAACGCCCCCAGGGCCAGTTCCAGCCGGGGCAGCAGGGACTGTTCTCGCGGCTGAAGGACGCCTTCAACGGGCGCTGAACCACGGGGGCGCCCCCGGTGCGTGCCGGGGGGCGCCCGGATGCGGGGCGGGCCGGGGGACGTGACACCATGCCGTCATGTCCTCCGCACTGACCGATCTCTTCCCCCTCCCGATCGTGCAGGCCCCCATGGCGGGCGGAGTCTCCGTCCCGCAGCTCGCCGCCGCCGTCTCCGGGGCCGGCGGCCTCGGGTTCCTCGCCGCCGGTTACAAGACCGCCGACGGGATGTACCAGGAGATCAAGCAGCTGCGCGGGCTCACGAGCCGCCCCTTCGGCGTCAACGTGTTCATGCCGCAGCCCGAGCACGCGGAGTCCGGCGTGGTCGAGGTCTACGCCCACCAGCTGGCCGGCGAGGCCGCCTGGTACGAGACCGAGCTGGGCGACCCGGACAACGGCCGGGACGACGGCTACGACGCCAAGCTCGCCGTCCTCCTCGACGATCCCGTCCCGGTGGTCTCCTTCCACTTCGGCGTGCCGGACCGCGAGGTCGTCGCGCGGCTGCGGCGGGCCGGGACCCTCACCCTGGTCACCGCCACCACCGCGGAGGAGGCCCGCGCCGTCGAGGCGGCCGGGGCGGACGCGGTGATCGCGCAGGGCGTGGAGGCCGGCGGCCACCAGGGCACCCACCGCGACTCGCCCGAGAACGACGGCGCCGGCATCGGGCTGCTGTCGCTCCTCGCGCAGGTCCGCGAGGCCGTGGCCATCCCGGTCGTCGCCGCCGGCGGCCTCATGCGCGGCGGCCAGATCGCCGCCGTCCTCGCGGCCGGCGCCGACGCGGCCCAGCTCGGCACCGCCTTCCTCGCCACCCCCGAGTCCGGCGCGCCCGACCCGCACAAACGGGCGCTGACCGACCCCCTGTTCACGCGCACCGGGTTGACCCGCGCCTTCACCGGCCGCCCGGCCCGCTCCCTGGTCAACCGCTTCCTGCGCGAGCACGGCCCCTACGCGCCCGCCGCCTACCCGGAGGTCCACCACCTCACCTCGCCGCTGCGCAAGGCCGCCGCCAGGGCCGGGGACGCCCAGGGCATGGCGTTGTGGGCGGGCCAGGGCCACCGGATGGCCCGGGAACTGCCGGCCGGACGGCTGGTGGAGGTGCTGGCGGACGAACTCGCCGAGGCCCGCGCCGCGGTGTCGCGGTCCGCGCTTCAGGGGGGTGAGGGCGCGTGACCGCCCCCGTCTTCGTCGTGGAGCGCTTCGGGCCGGACGGCGACCGGTACGTCCTCGAGGGCGCCGAGGGCCGCCACGCGGTCTCCGTGAAGCGGCTGCGCCCCGGCGAGGAGGTCGTCCTCACTGACGGCGCCGGGCGCTACGCGGCGGGCGAGGTGACCGGCACCGAGGGCAAGGACCGGCTGATCGTCCGGCTGGCCCCGGTGACCGAGGAGGCGCCGCCCAGCCCCCGGATCACCGTCGTCCAGGCCCTGCCCAAGGGCGACCGCGGCGAGGTCGCCGTGGAGACCATGACGGAGGTCGGCGTCGACGCGATCGTGCCCTGGCAGGCGTCCCGCTGCATCACCCAGTGGAAGGGCGACCGCGGGCTGAAGGCCCTCGGCAAGTGGCGGGCCACCGCCCGCGAGGCCGGCAAGCAGTCCCGCCGGGTCCGCTTCCCCGAGGTCGCGGACGCGGCGACGACCAGGCAGGTGGCCGCGCTGCTGGCCCGCGCCGACTTCGCCGCCGTGCTCCACGAGAGCGGCACCCGGCGCCTGGCCACCGCCGAACTGCCCGCCGAGGGCGAGATCGTGCTCGTCGTCGGCCCCGAGGGGGGCGTCTCCCCGGAGGAGCTGGCCCTCTTCGCCGAGGCCGGCGCCACGCCGTACGTCCTCGGTCCGACCGTCCTGCGCACCTCCACCGCCGGCACCGCCGCCGCGGCCCTGCTGCTGGGGCGCACCGGCCGCTGGTCCTAGCCCACCCTCCCGGAGGCATCGTGGAACTCGCCCAGGTCCGGCTGCTGGTCGGCGACTTCGCCGCCTGCTACCGCTTCTACGCCGACGTCCTCGGCCTCAAGCCGCAGTCCGGCGCGACCGGGGGGCCGTACGAGAAGTTCAGCCCGCACACCGGCTCCGCCGGGATCGCGCTCCAGGACCGGTCGGTGATGGCCGAGGTCCTGGCCGAGCTGGGCGGCACCGCCACCGGCCACCGGTCCCTGGTCGTGCTGCGCGTCGACGACCTCGACGCCTACTGCGCCGAGATCACCGCCCGGGGCGC
This sequence comes from Streptomyces sp. NPDC104831, assembly GCF_055583025.1. Classification (NCBI taxonomy): domain Bacteria; kingdom Bacillati; phylum Actinomycetota; class Actinomycetes; order Kitasatosporales; family Streptomycetaceae; genus Streptomyces; species Streptomyces sp. NPDC104831. The sequence continues at coordinate 214,603 of NZ_JBVJOT010000002.1, read as the reverse complement.
GGTCCTGCTGCACGGCCCGGCCCCCCTGACGGACCGCATGCGCGTGGCCCACCTGAAGGACCCGGAGGGCAACCTGGTGGAGCTCCAGGAGTGGCTGCTGCTGCGCGGCTGACCCCGAGTGACCCGAAACCGGGGGCGGGGGACGCCGGTCGCTGCGTACAGTGACGGAGTGACTCAGGGTGCTTCGACGGGAACCACGGGAACCTCCGGCTATCTCCGATTCCCTCATCTGCGCGGCGACTTGGTGACCTTCGTCGCCGAGGACGACGTCTGGCTCGCCCCGCTGGACGGCGGCCGGGCCTGGCGGGTGAGCGCCGACAACAGGCCGGTGACCCAGCCCCGGCTGTCGCCGGACGGCCGGCACCTCGCCTGGACCTCCACCCGGGACGGCGCCCCCGAGGTGCACGTCGCCCCGGTCGACGGCGGCCCCGCGAAGCGGCTGACGTACTGGGGCAACCCCCGTACGGAGGTGCGAGGCTGGACCCCGGACGGGCGGGTGCTCGCGCTCGGCGCGCACGGCCGGCACAGCCTCCGGCACACCTGGGCGCACGCCGTCCCGCTGGACGGCGGACCGGCCGAGACCCTGCCGTACGGCCCGGTCGGCGGCCTCGCCCTCGGCCCGGCCACCGTGCTGCTGTCCGCGCCGATGGGCCGCGAGGCCGCCTACTGGAAGCGTTACCGGGGCGGCACGGCGGGCAAGCTGTGGATCGACCGGTCCGGCCAAGGCGGGGAGGGAGCCGGGGAGTTCGTCCGGCTGCACGAGGACCTCGACGGGAACATCGAGTGCCCGGTGTGGGCGGGGGACCGCATCGCGTTCCTCTCCGACCACGAGGGCACCGGCGCGCTCTACTCCTCCCTCGCCGACGGCTCCGACCTGCGCCGCCACACTCCCCTCGGGGCCGCCTCCGGCGCGGGCGAGGCCGAGCGTGGGGGAGGTTTCTACGCCCGGCACGCGGCCGGCGACGGCACCCGTATCGTCTACAGCTCGGCCGGTGAACTCTGGCTGCTGGACGACCTGGAGGGCGCCGAGCCGCGCCGGCTGGAGGTACGGCTCGGCGGGCCCCGCGTCGACCTGCGGCCGTACCCGGTCAACGCCTCCCGCTGGTTCGGCGAGGCGTCCCCCGGCCACACCGCGCGCGGCAGCGCCGTGTGCGTGCGGGGCGGTGTCCACTGGGTCACCCACCGCTCCGGTCCCGCCCGCGCCCTGGCCGCCACCCCCGGCGTCCGCGCCCGGATGCCGCGCGCCTTCCGCGCCGAGGGCGAGGAGTGGGTGGTGTGGGTGACGGACGCCGAGGGCGAGGACGCCCTGGAGTTCGCCCCCGCGACCGGCACCGTGCCCGGCGCCCCGCCGCGCCGGCTCGCCGCCGGACAGCTCGGCCGGGTCCTCGAACTGGCCGTGGCCCCCGACGGCGGCCGGGCCGCCGTCGCCGCGCACGACGGCAGGCTGCTGCTGGTCGAGCGGGAGAGCGGCGAGGTCCGCGAGGTCGACCGCTGCGACGACGGCGAGGTCTCCGGCCTCGCCTTCTCCCCGGACTCCGCCTGGCTGGCCTGGTCCCACCCCGGGCCGCGCCCGCTGTCCCAGCTGCGCCTCGCCCACACCACCGACCTGTCGGTCACCGAGGCGACCCCCTTGCGCTTCCAGGACTACGCGCCCGCCTTCACCCTCGACGGCAAGCACCTCGCGTTCCTCTCCAACCGCGCCTTCGACCCGGTCTACGACGAGCACGTCTTCGACCTCGCCTTCGTGGTCGGCGCCCGCCCGCACCTGATCACCCTGGCCGCCACCACCCCCTCGCCGTTCGGGCCGCAGCGCCACGGCCGCCCCTTCGAGGCCCCCGACAAGGACGAGACCCCCGACAGCGAGGGCACCCCGGCCACCCGGATCGACCTCGAAGGGCTCGCCGACCGCATAGTGCCCTTCCCGGTGGAGGCCGGCCGCTACTCGACGCTGCGCGCCGCCAAGGACGGCGTCCTGTGGCTGCGCCACCCCGTGCAGGGCGTCCTCGGCGCCTCCCGCGCCCACCCCGAGGACCCCGACCCGCACACCGAGCTGGAGCGCTACGACCTCGTCCAGCGCCGCCTGGAGCACCTCGCCGCCGACGCGGACCACTTCGAGGCCAGCGGCGACGGCAAACGCCTGCTGCTGTGGAGCGACGGCCGGCTGCGGGTCGTGCCCAGCGACCGCCGCACCGGCGGGGACGACGACGGCGACACCAGCGTCACCGTCGACCTCGCCCGGATCCGGGGGACCGTCGACCCGGCCGCCGAGTGGCGGCAGATGTACGACGAGACGGGCCGCCTGATGCGCGACCACTTCTGGCGCCCCGACCTCGGCGGCGTCGACTGGCCCGCGGTCCTCGACCGCTACCGCCCGCTGCTGTCCCGCCTCGCCACCCACAACGACCTGGTCGACCTGTTGTGGGAGGTGCACGGCGAACTCGGCACCTCGCACGCCTACGTCACCCCGCGCGGCGGCTCCGGCCGGGCCCGGCACGGCCTGCTCGGCGCCGACATCTCCCGCCACGAGGACGGCAGCTGGCGCATCGACCGGATCCTGCCGGCCGAGACCTCCGACCCGGACGCCCGCTCCCCGCTCGCCGCGCCCGGCGTCGCCATCCGCCCCGGCGACGCCGTCATCGCGGTGGCCGGCCACCCGGTCGACCCGGTGACGGGCCCGGGCCCGCTGCTGGTCGGCACCGCCGGCCACCCGGTGGAGCTGACGGTCTCCCCGGCCGGCGGCGGCGAACCCCGGCACACCGTCGTCGTCCCCATCGCCGACGAGGAGCCGCTGCGCTACCACGCCTGGGTCGCCGACCGCCGCGCCCACGTCCACGAGGCCTCCGGCGGCCGCCTCGGCTACCTCCACGTCCCCGACATGCAGGCCCCCGGCTGGGCCCAGATCCACCGTGACCTGCGCGTGGAGGTCACCCGCGAAGGACTCGTGGTCGACGTCCGGGAGAACCGCGGCGGCCACACCTCCCAGCTCGTGATCGAGAAGCTGGCCCGCCGGATCATCGGCTGGGACCTGCCGCGCGGCATGCGCCCCACCAGCTACCCGCTGGACGCGCCGCGCGGCCCGGTCGTCGCCGTGGCCAACGAGTTCTCCGGCTCCGACGGCGACATCGTCAACGCCGCGATCAAGGCCCTGGGCATCGGCCCCGTCGTGGGCACCCGCACCTGGGGCGGCGTCATCGGCATCGACAGCCGCTTCCGCCTGGTCGACGGCACCCTGGTCACCCAGCCGAAGTACGCGATGTGGCTGGAGGGCGTCGGCTGGGACGTGGAGAACCACGGCGTGGACCCGGACGTGGAGGTCGTCCAGCGCCCCCAGGACTGGGCCGAGGGCCGCGACGCCCAGCTCGACGCGGCGATCCGGCTCGCGCTGGAGGCACTGGAGGAGCGGCCCGCGAAGACCCCGCCGGGACTGCCCGCCTGAGGGGCGGGCGGGGAACGGCCCGAGGCGGCCCGCCCCCGACCGACTACGATGCGAACGGTATCGATCACCGCCGAAAGCGAGCGCAGCGCATGGCCGGAGAGCCGCAGAACGACTGCCTGTTCTGCAAGATCGTCGCGGGTGAGATCCCGGCGACGATCGTCCGCGAGACAGAGACGACCGTGGCCTTCCGGGACATAAAGCCCCAGGCCCCCACCCACGTCCTGGTCATCCCCAAGGCGCACTACGAGAACGCGGCCGAACTGGCCGCGGGCGCCCCGCGGGTCGCCGCCGACGTGCTCGCCGAGACCAAGGCCGTCGCCGACGAGGAGGGGCTCGACAGCTACCGCCTCGTCTTCAACACCGGCAGCGGCGCCGGCCAGACCGTCTGGCACGCCCACGCCCACGTCCTCGGCGGCCGCGGCCTCCAGTGGCCCCCCGGATAGGCACCCGTGTCCGTACGCGAACTGGTGGTCCTCGGCACCGCGAGCCAGGTCCCGACCCGGCACCGCAACCACAACGGCTATCTGCTGAGGTGGGACGGCGAGGGCCTCCTCTTCGACCCCGGCGAGGGCACACAGCGGCAGATGCTGCGCGCCGGGGTCGCCGCCCACGACCTGAACCGGATCTGCGTCACGCACTTCCACGGCGACCACTGCCTCGGCCTCGCCGGGGTCGTCCAGCGGATCAACCTGGACCAGGTGCCGCACGAGGTCACCGCGCACTACCCGCGCTCCGGGCAGCGCTTCTTCGACCGCCTGCGCTACGCGACCGCCTACCGCGAGACCGTCGGCCTGACCGAGGCACCGGTCGACACCGACGGCGTCCTCGCGGTCACCCGGTCGTACACCCTGGAGGCCCGCCGGCTCTCCCACCCCGTGGAGTCCTACGGCTACCGCCTCACCGAGCCCGACGGCCGCCGCATGCTGCCCGACCGGCTCGCCGCGCACGGCGTCCGGGGCCCGGACGTGGGCCTGCTCCAGCGCGCGGGGCGGCTCGGGGACGTGCGGCTGGAGGACGTCAGCGAGGTCCGGCGCGGGCAGCGGTTCGCGTTCGTCATGGACACCCGGCTCTGCGACGGCGTGCACGCCCTCGCGGAGGGCTGCGACCTGCTCGTCATCGAGTCCACCTTCCTGGACGAGGACGTGGACCTCGCCGTCGAGCACGGGCACCTGACGGCCGGGCAGGCCGCCGCGGTCGCCCGGGACGCCGGCGTCCGGCACCTCGTGCTGACCCACTTCAGCCAGCGCTACACCGACCCCGGGGAGTTCGAGCGGCAGGCACGCGCGGCCGGGTTCACGGGAGAGCTGACCGTGGCCCACGACCTGCTGCGGGTGCCGGTTCCGAAACGCCGGTAAAACACCCGTACGATGCTTTGATGCCTCTCCCGAAAGCAGAACTGCACCTCCATATCGAAGGCACCCTGGAGCCGGAGCTGGCGTTCGAGCTGGCCGCCCGCAACGGCGTGACCCTGCCGTACGCGGACACCGAAGCCCTCCGCGAGGCGTACCGCTTCCAGGACCTCCAGTCCTTCCTCAACCTGTACTACGCACTGATGGCCGTCCTGCGGACCGAGGACGACTTCGCCGATCTGGCGGACGCCTACCTCGTCCGGGCCGCCGCGCAGGGCGTGCGGCACGCGGAGATCTTCTTCGACCCGCAGGCCCATGTGTCCCGGGGGGTCCCGATCGGCACGGTCGTGGAGGGGCTGTGGCGGGCGCTGGGGGAGAGCGAGGCGAACCACGGCGTCTCCACCAGGCTGATCATGTGCTTCCTGCGGGACGAGTCCGCCGAGTCGGCGCTGCTCACGCTGGAGGCCGCGCGGCCGTACCTGGACCGGATCACCGGTGTCGGCCTGGACTCCGCCGAGGTCGGGCATCCCCCGGCGAAGTTCCGGGAGGTGTACGAGGCCGCCGCCGCGCTCGGGCTGCGCCGGGTCGCGCACGCCGGCGAGGAGGGGCCGCCGGAGTACATCAGCGAGGCGCTGGACGTGCTGGGCGTGGAGCGCGTCGACCACGGTCTGCGCTGCGTGGAGGACCCGGCGCTGGTGGAGCGGCTGGTCCGGGAGCGGATCCCGCTCACCCTGTGCCCGCTGTCCAACGTGCGCCTGCGGACCGTCGACACCCTCGCCGACCATCCCCTGCCCGCCCTGCTCGACGCCGGGCTGCTGTGCACGGTCAACTCCGACGACCCGGCGTACTTCGGCGGGTACGCGGGCGACAACTTCGCGGCCGTGCGCGAGAGCCTGGGCCTGTCCCGGGACCGGCTGCGCGAGCTGGCCCGCAACTCCTTCCTCGCCTCCTTCCTGGAGGACGACGAGGAGCGCAGGGCCCGGTACCTCGCCGAGGTCGACGCGTACGAGTTCGGGGACGACGACGTGTCGTAGCCCTGGACGTCGTCGGGTGGGAAGTGTGCCGTGGCCGGGATCTGTGATCCCGGCCACGGTGTCGTCCGGGGGTGGCGCCGAAGGGAAGAACCCTCTAACCTGCGTTCTCATATGTAGACGTGATTCATAAGGGGAGATGGTCAGGGTGGGTGGCGACCCGGCTCCGCAGGACGTGGCGCGACGGCTGCGGGAGGGCATGACGCGGGGCGTGCTCTCCTTCCCGCTCACGGCCTTCCACGACGACGGCACCCTCGACGCCGACGGCTTCCGCACCCATGTCGCCGCCCGGCTCGCCGCCGGCCCCGGCGCCCTCTTCCCGGCCTGCGGCACCGGCGAGTTCTTCTCGCTGGACGAGGACGAGTACCGCACGGTCGTCACCCTCGCCGTCCGGGAGGCGGCCGGCCGGGTACCCGTCGTGGCCGGCACCGGATACGGCTGGGCGCAGGCCGCCCGGTTCGCCCGGATCGCCGAGGAGGCCGGCGCCGACGCCCTGCTCGTGCTGCCGCACTACCTCACCGAGGCGCCGCAGGACGGCCTCGCCGCCCAGCTGGAACACCTCGCCGCCCGCACCCGGCTGCCGCTCGTCGCCTACCAGCGCGGCCGGGTCGCCTACAGCGCCGGCACGCTGCGGCGCCTCGCCCGGAACCCGCGGGTCATCGGCCTCAAGGACGGCCACAGCGACCTGGACCGGCTCCAGCGCCTCACCCTGGCCGCCCCCGACGGCTTCCTCTTCTTCAACGGCGCCGCCACCGCCGAGATCCAGGCCCGGGCCTACGCCGCCGTCGGCGTCCCCGCCTACTCCTCCGCCGTGCACGCCTTCGCCCCCGAGATCGCCGGCGCCTTCTTCGCCGCGCTGCGCGCCGGCGACCACGGCACCGTCGACGCGCTGCTGCGCGGCTTCTACGTCCCGTTCGTCGAACTCCGCGACCGCGCGCCCGGATACGCCGTGTCCCTGGTCAAGGCGGCGGCCCGGCTGCGCGGTCAGCCCGTCGGACCCGTGCGCGCCCCGCTCGCCGACCCGGCGCCCGCCGACCTCGCCGACCTCAAGGCCCTCCTGACCGCAGGACTCGACCTCGTAGGAGCCCGACCGTGACCCGTGACCTGACCATCGCCGAGGTGCGGCTGACACCGATCCTGGTCGCCGACCCGCCGCTGCTCAACACCCAGGGCGTGCACCAGCCGTACACCCCCCGGCTGATCGTGGAGGTCGTCACCGCCGACGGCATCACCGGGCTCGGCGAGACCTACGGCGACACGAAGTACCTGGAGCTGGCCCGGCCGCTCGCCGACCGGATCACCGGACGCCCGGTCACGGACGTGAACGCCCTGTTCGGGATCGACCTCGCCGTGGACGCCTCCCGGGTCGACGGCGGGACGGACGCGGGCGGGCTGCGCGGGGTGCAGACCGCCGGCAAACTGCGGCTGTCGGTGCTGTCCGCCTTCGAGGTCGCCTGCCTCGACACCCAGGGCAAGGCCCTCGGCCTGCCCGTGCACGCGCTGCTCGGCGGCAGGGTCCGCGACGCCGTCGAGTACAGCGCCTACCTCTTCTACAAGTGGGACGGCCACCCGGCGGGCGTCCCCGCCGAGCCCGACGAGTGGGGCGCCGCGCTCGACCCGGCCGGCGTGGTCGAACAGGCCCGCCTGCTGCGCGAGCGGCACGGTTTCGGCTCGTTCAAGCTCAAGGGCGGGGTCTTCCCGCCCGAACGGGAGATCGCCGCCGTCCGCGCCCTCGCCGACGCCTTCCCCGGCCACCCGCTGCGGCTCGATCCCAACGGCGCCTGGTCGGTCGCCACGTCGCTGACGGTCGCGGAGGAACTGGGGGACGTCCTGGAGTACCTGGAGGACCCGACGCTCGGCACGCCCGCCATGGCCGAGGTGGCCGCCGGCACCGACGTGCCGCTGGCCACCAACATGTGCGTGACCACCTTCGGCGAGATCAAGGAGGCGTTCACCAAGGACGCCGTCCAGGTCGTCCTGTCCGACCACCACTACTGGGGCGGGCTGCGCAACACCCAGCGGCTCGCCGCGATCTGCGCCGCCTTCGGCGTCGGGGTGTCCATGCACTCCAACACCCACCTCGGCATCAGCCTCGCCGCGATGACCCAGGTGGCGGCCACGGTCCCGGACCTCCACCACGCCTGCGACTCGCACTACCCCTGGCAGTCCGAGGACGTCCTCACCGAGCGGATCGCCTTCGCGGGCGGCCGGGTCGCGGTGTCCGACGCGCCCGGCCTCGGCGTCGAGCTGGACCGGGACGAACTGGCCCGGCTGCACCGGCGCTGGGCCGAGGACGACGGAGGGCTGCGGGACCGCGACGACGCGGCGGCGATGCGCGTCGCCGACCCCGGCTGGCGCGTCCCGGCGATGCCCCGCTGGTGACCGGCGGGCGCCGGGCGGCGACCGGCCCCCGGCCTCCCGGCGCGTGAGCTGGTGCACACTGGCCAGAACCGCACCACGCCAGGGAGCGCACCGTGACGCCGTCGCACACCCTCACCGGAGAGGAACCGGAACACCTCACCCAGGCAGCGCGCCGCCGGGTCCACGTCGACCCGCTCGCCGCGCTGCGCGCCCCCGGCGACCCGCCCTGGGACGTCTACCTCACCGGCACGGTCTTCCTCGACATCATCTTCACCGGCCTGGACTCGGCGCCGGTGCGCGGCACCGAGTCCTGGGCCCGGGGCATGGGCTCCAGCCCCGGCGGGGTCGCCAACATGGCCGCCGCCCTGGCCCGGCTCGGCCTGCGCACCGCGCTCGCCGCCGCGTTCGGCGACGACCACTACGGCGAGTACTGCTGGGACGCCCTGGAACAGGGCGAGGGCATCGACCTCTCGGCCTCCCGGACCGTCCCCGGCTGGCACTCCCCGGTGACCGTCTCCATGGCCTACGAGGGCGAGCGGACCATGGTCTCGCACGGGCACGAGCCGCCGCCCGAGGCCGTTTTCGGCCAGGACGGGCTCCCCGCCCGGCCGCCCCGCGCCCGGGCCGCCGTCGCCTCCCTCACCCCGGGCCGCGGCGCCCCGTGGATCGCCGAGGCCGCCCGCGCGGGCACCCGGATCTTCGCCGACGTCGGCTGGGACGAGACGGGCGCGTGGGACCTGTCCGGCCTGCCCGACCTCGAGCACTGCGAGGCCTTCCTGCCCAACGCCGAGGAGGCCCGGCGCTACACCGGCGCCGACTGCCCCCGGGCCGCCGCGCACGCGCTCACCGCGTACGTGCCGGTGGCCGTGGTGACCCTCGGCGAGGAGGGCGCCTACGCGGTGGACCGGCGCACCGGGGAGGCCGCCGAGGTCCCCGCGATCGCCGTGGAGGCGCTGGACCCGACCGGGGCCGGGGACGTGTTCGTCGCCGGGTTCGTGACCGGCTCCCTGGCCGGCTGGCCGCTGGCCGACCGGCTGGCCTTCGCCGGGCTCACGGCCGCGCTGTCGGTGCAGGAGTTCGGCGGCTCGCTGTCCGCGCCCGGCTGGTCGGAGATCGGGGCGTGGTGGCGCAAGGTGCAGTCCCTGCCCGGACAGGATCCGATGGCGCTCGCCCGGTACGCCTTCCTGGAGGACCTCGTCCCCCGGCGGCTGGACCGGCCCTGGCCGCTGCGCCGGGCCGTGCCGACCATCGGGTTCGGCCGCTCGGCCTGAGGACGGCGCCGGGGCGGCGGGGGCGGCCGGGCCACTGCGGGGCGGGCCGCAAAAACGGTCGTAGGAAAAGCCCTACGGCGATGTCAGTCCCCCGTCGTACCCTGGACAGTGCGAGGCCGCCCTCAGCCGCGGCCGTGACGAGGAGGAAGCGCAGGCCTTCAGCGCCGGCCCATGACAGAGACACCCACAGCTCACACCCCCGCGCAGGAGCAGGCGAGAGCACAGCTCACCGTCCCCGCCCAGCACCCCATGGTGACCGTACTGGGTTCCGGCGACTCCCTCCTGCGCGTGATCGAGAGGGCCTTCCCGGCGGCCGACATCCACGTCCGGGGCAATGAGATCAGCGCGGTCGGCGACCCCGTCGACGTCGCCCTGATCTCCCGCGTGTTCGACGAGATGATGCTGGTGCTCCGCACCGGGCAGCCGATGACGGAGGACGCAGTGGAACGCTCGATCGCCATGCTCAAGGCGAGCGACGACGGCACGAGCGACGGGCCCGAGACCCCGGCGCAGGTGCTCACGCAGAACATCCTGTCCTCGCGTGGCCGCACCATCCGCCCCAAGACCCTCAACCAGAAGCGGTACGTCGACGCGATCGACAAGCACACGATCGTCTTCGGCATCGGCCCCGCCGGCACCGGCAAGACCTACCTGGCCATGGCCAAGGCCGTGCAGGCCCTGCAGTCCAAGCAGGTCAACCGGATCATCCTGACCCGGCCGGCCGTGGAGGCGGGCGAGCGCCTCGGCTTCCTGCCCGGCACGCTCTACGAGAAGATCGACCCCTATCTGCGCCCGCTGTACGACGCGCTGCACGACATGATCGACCCGGACTCCATCCCCCGGCTGATGGCCGCCGGGACGATCGAGGTCGCGCCGCTCGCGTACATGCGCGGCCGCACGCTCAATGACGCCTTCATCATCCTGGACGAGGCCCAGAACACGAGCCCCGAGCAGATGAAGATGTTCCTCACCCGCCTCGGCTTCGACTCGAAGATCGTGATCACGGGTGACGTGACGCAGGTCGACCTGCCCGGCGGGCAGAAGTCCGGTCTGCGGCAGGTGCAGGAGATCCTGGAAGGCGTCGAGGACGTCCACTTCTCCCGGCTGTCGTCCCACGATGTCGTACGGCACAAGCTGGTGGGCCGTATCGTCGACGCGTACGAGCAGTACGACAGCAAGCACGGCACCGAGAACGGCGGCTCCCCCAAGGGCGGCCGCGGCAGGACCGGCGCCAAGGGCTCCCAGGGGAAGTAGACCAGCACGACCATGTCGATCGACGTCAACAACGAGTCCGGCACCGAGGTAGACGAGCAGGCGATCCTGGACATCGCCCGCTACGCGCTCGCGCGGATGCGCATCCACCCGCTCTCCGAGCTCTCGGTGATCGTCGTGGACGCCGACGCCATGGAGCAGCTGCACATCCAGTGGATGGACCTGCCGGGCCCCACCGATGTCATGTCGTTCCCGATGGACGAGCTGCGGCCGCCGTCCAAGGACGACGACGAGCCGCCGCAGGGGCTGCTCGGGGACATCGTGCTGTGCCCGGAGGTCGCCGCCAGGCAGGGCGCCGAGGCGCCCACGCGGCACTCCATGGACGAGGAGCTCCAGCTGCTCACCGTCCACGGCGTGCTGCACCTGCTCGGTTACGACCACGAGGAGCCCGACGAGAAGGCGGAGATGTTCGGGCTCCAGGCCGCCATCGTGGACGGCTGGCGGGCCGAGCGCGGCCTGACCGGCCCGTCCCCGGCACCGACCGTCTCGTAAGCGGGCCGCATGTCCGCTCAGCTCGTGCTCGGCGCGATCGCGCTGACCGTCGTGGCCTGGCTCGCCGCCTGCGCGGAGGCGGGCCTCGCCCGCGTCTCCAGCTTCCGCGCCGAGGAGGCCGTGAAGTCCGGCCGGCGGGGCAGTGCCCGGCTGGCGCAGATCGCCGCCGACCCCACCCGCTACCTGAACGTGGCCCTGCTGGTCCGCGTGGCCTGCGAGATGGCCGCCGCGGCCCTGGTCACCTACGCCTGCCTCCAGGAGTTCTCCGCCACCTGGGAGGCCCTGCTGGTCGCCATCGGCGTGATGGTCCTGGTGTCGTACGTCGCCGTCGGCGTCTCGCCGCGCACCATCGGCCGCCAGCACCCGCTGCACACCGCGACCGCGGCGGCCTACGTCCTGCTGCCGCTGGCCCGGATCATGGGCCCGGTGCCCTCCCTGCTGATCCTCATCGGCAACGCCCTCACGCCCGGCAAGGGCTTCCGGCACGGCCCCTTCGCCTCCGAGGCGGAGCTGCGCGCGCTGGTCGACCTCGCCGAGAAGGAGTCGCTGATCGAGGACGAGGAGCGCCGGATGGTGCACTCGGTCTTCGAACTGGGCGACACCCTGGTGCGCGAGGTCATGGTCCCGCGCACCGACCTGGTCACCATCGAGCGCTTCAAGACCATCCGCCAGGCCCTCACCCTGGCCCTGAGGTCGGGTTTCTCGCGGATACCGGTCACCGGTGAGAGCGAGGACGACGTCATCGGGATCGTGTATCTGAAGGACCTGGTCCGCAAGACGCACATCAGCCGGGAGGCGGAGGGCGACCTGGTGTCCACGGCGATGCGCCCGGCCGTGTTCGTGCCCGACACCAAGAACGCCGGGGACCTGCTGCGCGAGATGCAGAAGGAACGCAACCACGTCGCCGTCGTCATCGACGAGTACGGCGGCACCGCCGGCATCGTCACCATCGAGGACATCCTGGAGGAGATCGTCGGCGAGATCACCGACGAGTACGACCGGGAGCTGCCGCCCGTGGAGGACCTCGGCGACGACCGGTTCCGGGTCACCGCCCGCCTGGACATCACCGACCTCGGCGAGCTGTACGGCCTGGAGGAGTACGACGACGAGGACGTGGAGACCGTCGGCGGGCTGCTCGCCAAGGCGCTCGGCCGGGTGCCCATCGCCGGTGCGTCCGCGGAGGTGGCCCTGCCCGACGAGCGCGTGCTGCGGCTGACCGCGGAGGCCGCGGCGGGGCGCCGGAACAAGATCGTCACGGTGCTGGTGGAGCCGGTCCCGGTGCCGGCCGCCGAGGAGGAGAAGGCCGAGTGACGCCCCGGGAACTGCGCGCCCTCTGCCTCTCCTGCAACGCGGCGGTGGAGGACTTCCCGTTCGGCCCGGAGATCTCGGTGTTCAAGGTGCTGGGCAAGATGTTCGCCCTGACGACCCTGGACGCGCGGCCCCTGACGGTCAACCTCAAGTGCGAGCCGGAGGACGCGGTCCGGCTGCGCGCCGAGCACGAGGGGCTGATCGTCCCCGGCTGGCACATGAACAAGCGGCACTGGAACACGGTGACGGCCGACGGCGCGCTCCCGGACCGGCTGGTCCGCGAACTGGTCGAGGACTCCTACGACCTGGTCGTGGCGGGGCTGCCGAGGGCGGAGCGGCTGCGGCTCGACCGGCCCTGACGGCACCCGTGCCGGGGCGGACCCGCGGCGCCTTCGTATGCTCGGGGCATGACCGAGAGCACCGGGCTTGACCCCGAGGACCGCAAGATCGTCACCCTGGCCCGTTCCGCGCGGGCCCGCAACGTCGTGCCCGAGGGAGCGGCCGTACGGGACGAGACCGGGCGCACCTATGTCGCCGGGACGGTGGAGCTGCCCTCGCTGAAGCTGAGCGCGCTGCGGACGGCCGTCGCGATGGCCGCGGCCTCGGGGGCGCGGTCCCTGGAGGCGGCGGCCGTGGTGAGCGACGCGGAGTCGGTGCCGCCCGAGGACCTCTCCGCCGTCGCCGACCTCGGCGGCTCCGGAACCCCGGTCCTGCTCGCGTCCCCCGACGGCACGGTCCGCGTCACGATCCCCGCGACCTGACCCGCCCCGGGCCGGGCCCCGTGCTCTGCCCGGGCGGGAGCGTACGAGGGACCCGGGCCGGTCCGGGTCCCGCGCTGACCGGCCGCGGCCGCCGCCGGTCAGAGCGCGTCGGGCCCGCGCTCGCCGGTCCGCACCCGGACGACCGTCTCGACGGGAACGGCCCAGACCTTTCCGTCGCCGATCTTCCCGGTCCGCGCGGCCCTGACCACCGCGTCGATCACGTCCTCGGCGACCGCGTCCTCCACGACCACCTCGATCCGCGCCTTCGGCACCAGGTCCACCCGGTACTCGGCCCCCCGGTACACCTCGGTGTGGCCGCGCTGCCGGCCGAAGCCGCTGGCCTCGGTCACGGTCAGCCCGTGCACCCCCAGCTCCCGCAGGGCGGCCTTGACCTCGTCCAGTCGGTACGGCTTGACGATCGCGGTGATGAGCTTCATGCCTGGGTCTTGACCTTCTGGGCGGAGGGCACGGAGTGGGAGACCGGGGCACCGTGGCCCAGGACGCCGTGATCGTATGCGGTCTCGGCGTGCACCGTAAGGTCCAGCCCGGTGTACTCCTGCTCCTCGCCGGCCCGGAAGCCCAGCACCTTGTCGAGCAGCCTGCCCAGCCCGTACGTCACCGAGAACGCGTACGCCCCCACGGCCGCCACCGCCAGCGACTGCCGTCCCAGCGGGGCGAGTCCGCCGCCGTGGAACAGGCCCTCCGCGCCGCCGGTCATCGCCTTCTCGGCGAACAGGCCGATCATCAGGGTGCCGATGATCCCGCCGACCAGGTGGACGCCGACGACGTCCAGGGAGTCGTCGTAGCCCAGCTTGAACTTCCAGCCCACCGCGTAGGAGCAGACGACACCGGCGGCCAGGCCCACGACCAGCGCGCCGAGCAGGGAGACCGTGCCGCAGGACGGGGTGATCGCGACCAGGCCGGCCACCGCGCCGGAGGCGGCGCCCAGGGTGGTCGGGTGGCCGTCGCGCCGCTGCTCGACGAAGAGCCAGCCGAGCAGGCCGGTGCAGCCGGCGGCGAGCGTGTTGAGGAACGCGGCGGCGGCGAGGCCGTTCGCGCCGAGCGCGGAACCGGCGTTGAAGCCGAACCAGCCGAACCACAGCAGACCGGCGCCCAGGACGACCATGGGCAGGTTGTGCGGCCGCATGGCTTCCTTCCGGAAGCCCAGCCGGGGCCCGAGGACCAGGCACAGGGCGAGACCGGAGGCACCGGAGGTGATCTCCACGGGCAGCCCCCCGGCGAAGTCGAGGGCGCCCAGCCGGTGCGCGATCCAGCCGCCCGGGCCCCACACCCAGTGGGTGACCGGAACGTATACCAGCAGCGTCCACACCGGGACGAAGGCCAGCCACGCCGAGAATTTCGTGCGGTCCGCGACCGCGCCGCTGATCAGCGCGGCCGTGATGATCGCGAAGGTGAGCTGGAAGGTGGCGAACAGCACGGTGGGGACCGTGCCGTGGACGCTGTCCGGGCCGAGGCCGCGCATCCCGGCGTGCGCCAGGCCGCCGAGCAGCCCGCCGCCGAGGTCGTCGCCGAAGGCGAGGGAGTAGCCGGCCGCGAGCCAGACCACCGTGACCAGGGCGATCGACACGAAGCTCATCATCAGCATGTTGAGGACGCTCTTCGTGCGGACCATGCCGCCGTAGAACAGGGCCAGGCCCGGGGTCATCAGCAGGACGAGGGCGGTCGCGGCGAGCAGCCAGGCGGTGTCGCCGGTGTCGACGTGAGCTGCGGCGAGGGTCACGGACGTCTCCAACGGGTGGGGGCTGCGTCAGAGGGTCACCGGTATGCGTTTCCGGTCGCGTACGGGTGTGTTTCCGTCACGTTTCGTTGCCGGTGGGTTTCCGGAGGCTCGCCCGTGGGGACGGTCGGCGGCGGTGGTGCGGCGCGGCTCCGTGGATCAGGGACAATGGGCGGCATGAGCGTTCGTACCGAGACTTCCGAGCAGCCGGCCGAGACCGTCCACCGCGCCGGCTTCGCCTGCTTCGTGGGCCGCCCCAACGCGGGCAAGTCCACCCTGACGAACGCTCTGGTCGGGCAGAAGGTGGCGATCACCTCCAACCGCCCGCAGACGACCCGGCACACGGTCCGGGGCATCGTGCACCGGCCGGACGCGCAGCTGATCCTCGTCGACACCCCCGGGCTGCACAAGCCGCGCACGCTGCTCGGCGAGCGGCTGAACGACGTGGTCCGCACGACCTGGGCCGAGGTCGACGTGATCGGCTTCTGCCTGCCGGCGGACCAGAAGCTCGGCCCCGGTGACCGGTTCATCGCGAAGGAACTGGCCGGCATCAAGAAGACGCCGAAGGTCGCGATCGTCACCAAGACCGACCTGGTCGACCCCAAGACCCTCGCCGAGCAGCTGATCGCCGTCGACCAGCTCGGCAAGGAGCTGGGCATCGAGTGGGCGCAGATCGTGCCGGTGTCGGCGGTCGGCGACAAGCAGGTGGACCTGCTGGCCGACCTGCTGATCCCGCTGCTGCCCGAGGGGCCGGCGCTCTACCCCGAGGGCGATCTGACGGACGAGCCCGAGCAGGTGATGGTCGCCGAGCTGATCCGGGAGGCCGCCCTGGAGGGCGTGCGGGACGAGCTGCCGCACTCCATCGCGGTGGTCGTGGAGGAGATGCTCCCGCGGGAGGACCGCCCCGCGGACCGGCCGCTGCTGGACATCCACGCCAACGTCTACATCGAGCGGCCCAGCCAGAAGGGCATCATCATCGGGCCCAAGGGCAAGCGGCTGAAGGAGGTCGGCATCAAGTCCCGCAAGCACATCGAGGCGCTGCTGGGCACGCCGGTCTTCCTGGACCTGCACGTCAAGGTGGCCAAGGACTGGCAGCGCGACCCCAGGCAGCTGCGCAAGCTGGGCTTCTGACCCTCACCCGTGCTGCGCCCGCAGCACCTTTCGGTACCAGTGGTACGACGCCTTCGGCGTGCGCGTGAGCGTCGTGTAGTCGACGTGCACCAGGCCGAAGCGGCGGGTGTAGCCCTCGGCCCACTCGAAGTTGTCCATGAGGGACCAGACGAAGTAGCCGCGGACGTCGACGCCGGCCGTCAGCGCGGTGTGGACGGCGCGTATGTGGGCGTCCAGGAAGGCGATGCGGTCCTGGTCGTCGACGCCCTCGTAGGAGCAGCCGTTCTCGGTGATGACGACGGGCGGGAGCCGGTCGCCGTAGCGGTCGTGGAAGCCGGTGAGGAGTTCGGTCAGCCCCTCGGGGACCACCGGCCAGCCGAAGTCGGTCACCGGGCGCCCCTCGATCTCGCGTACCGAGAAGGGCAGTTCGGCGGGGAGTTCCAGCCCCCCGTAGGTGCCGTTGCCGCTCTCCGGGGCGCCCACCAGGGACGGGGCGTAGTAGTTGACGCCGTACCAGTCGACGGGCTCGGCGATGACCGCCAGGTCCTCCGCCGCGCCGTCGGGCATCAGCCCGGCCATGCCCTCCGGGTACGCGCCGAGGAGCACCGGCTCGGCGAACAGCCGGTTCAGCAGCGTGTCGTAGAGGTCCGCCGCCGCCACGTCCGCCGGATCCGGTGAGGCGGGCCGGACCGGGCCGTGGGAGTTGGCGATGCCGATGTCCGCCGCCCCGGCCGCGCGCAGCGCCCGCACCGCGAGACCGTGGGCGAGGAGCTGGTGGTGGGCGGCGGGGAGGGCGTCGAAGAGCAGCCGCCGGCCGGGGGCGTGGGTGCCGATCGCGTGGCCCAGCAGGGTGTGTTCCGCCGGCTCGTTGAGGGTGATCCACTTGTGCACCCGGTCGCCGAGGCGGTCCGCCACCAGCGCGGCGTAGTCGGCGAACCTGGGCGCCGTGTCCCGGTCCAGCCAGTCGAGCGCGGCGGGCAGGTCCCAGTGGAAGAGGGTGGGCACGGGCCGTACGCCCGCGGCGCACAGCTCGTCCACCAGGCGGTCGTAGAAGTCCAGGCCGCCGGGGGAGTTCACCCGCGGCCAGGAGACGGAGAAGCGGTACGCGTCCACGCCGAGGCCGGCGAGCAGGGCCACGTCCTCGGGATAGCGGTGGTAGTGGTCGCAGGCCACCGCCGCCGTCGAACCGTCCCTCACCCGCCCCGGCCCGGCCGTGAACACGTCCCACACGGACGGCTCCCGCTGCTCGGCCGCGCCCTCGATCTGGTGGGCCGAGGTCGACACGCCCCAGAGGAAGCCGGCCGGGAACCGGGGGAGCTCGGTGCCTGCGTCAGTCGCCATGGGCGGATCATCCGCAGGCCCGGTGACGGAAGTCAACGCCCCGTCACGCGCCCTCCTTCAGCACCCGTGTCACCAACTCCCTCTCGTCGCAGGTCAGTTCGGGATCGGCCGTGTACACCGTGCGGCCGTCGACCGTGATCTCGTAGCTGAAGCCGTCCGGGACGCCCACCGGAGGCGCGGCCCGGCCGGACGCGAGGACGCGCCCGGCCAGGGACTGCCACTCCCCGGCATCGGGCCGGTCCGAGGTGTCCACCTCGGCCCCGCGCTCGATGCCCGCGAAACCGCCCGTACGCCGTACTCGAATCTGCATGGTCCGTGTCTAGTACGGAACTAGAGCGTGCGCACCCCCACCTGTTCCCATGCCTTCTGCACGGCCCGCAGTTCGTCCCCGGCGCCGTACCGTTCCCGGGTCGCCTTCACCGTCAGCGTGGCGAAGTCGGTGAACAGGGCGTCCTCCTTCAGGTCGCCGCCGGTCAGCACGTCGTACCAGATCTGCCCGGCCTTCTCCCAGGCGTAGCCGCCGAGGGCGGTGGCGGCCAGGTAGAAGGCGTGGTTGGGGATGCCGGAGTTGATGTGCACGCCGCCGTTGTCGCGGCCGGTGCGGACGTAGTCCTCCATCCGCGCCGGCTGCGGGTCCTTGCCGAGGACGTCGTCGTCGTACGCCGTGCCCGGGGCCTTCATGGAGCGCAGGGCCACCCCGGTGACGCGCGGGGCGAGCAGCCCGGCGCCGATCAGCCAGTCGGCCTCGGCGGCGGTCTGGCCGAGGGTGTACTGCTTGATCAGCGAGCCGAAGACGTCGGAGAGCGATTCGTTGAGCGCGCCGGACTGGCCGTGGTAGTCCAGGTTGGCGGTGTGCTGGGTGACGCCGTGGGTCAGCTCGTGGCCGATGACGTCGACCGGGATGGTGAAGTCGAGGAAGACCTCGTTGTCCCCGTCGCCGAAGACCATCTGCTCGCCGTTCCAGAAGGCGTTGTCGTAGCCCTCGCCGAAGTGCACGGTGGCGTCCAGCGGCAGGCCGTTGCCGTCGATGGAGTGCCGGCCGTACGCCTTCAGGTACAGGTCGAAGGTGGCGCCGAGGCCCGCGTACGCCCGGTTGACGGAGGCGTCGGGGCCGGGGTCGGAGCCCTCCTCGCGGACCTTGGTGCCGGGCAGGTCCTGGGTGTGCTCGGCGTCGTAGACGGTGCGGTGCGGCTGGTCGGCGGCGGCGCCCTGCGGCGCGGCGACGGTGCTCGCGCCGATCACCGTGGTCAGGCGCCGCTTGGTGCGCTGGTAGGCGTCGTGCTCCAGCGACCGGCGGGCCGGGCCGGAGAGCGCGGGGTCGTCGTTGCGGGCGAGTTTGTCGAGGACGTGGGGCGGCACGATCGTGCAGAAGACGGGCTCGAAGCCCCCGTGGGTCGTCATATCCGGAACCATCGCATTGTGTGACTCCACTGTCACTACCTGCCACCATGATTGGTGAAATACCAGGACAACGAGCGCCACGCTCCGTGACAGTGTGGTAGGGCGATGTGATGCCGTGCACTTTTTGTCCGGTTCCGCCGTGTGGTCCCGCATACTGGGACAGGCCCGCGCGTCCGGAACGGCTCGGCTAGGCTGCGGAGCATCATGCGTTCCTGGCTGCTTCTTCTTAGCTGCCGCGGCGAGGGTCTGTAGTCGAGGCCGACTCCCTCCCCGCGGAGCTCTGGCGTTGCGTCGTCGGCCGTCCACTCGGATATCCGGGACACCCTGAGGAGCCCACGCGTCATGGCCAACCGCCAGCAGCCCAGCCCCATGCCGATCCACAAGTACGGTCGCTACGAGCAGGTCGACATCCCGGACCGCACCTGGCCCGGCAAGCGCGTCACCGCCGCCCCCCGCTGGCTCTCCACCGACCTGCGCGACGGCAACCAGGCCCTGATCGACCCGATGTCGCCCGAGCGCAAGCGCCGGATGTTCGACCAGCTGGTGAAGATGGGCTACAAGGAGATCGAGGTCGGCTTCCCCGCCTCCGGCCAGACCGACTTCGACTTCGTGCGCTCGATCATCGAGGAAGAGGGCGCGATCCCGGACGACGTCACCATCTCGGTGCTGACCCAGGCCCGCGAGGACCTGATCGAGCGGACGGTGGAGTCCCTGAAGGGCGCCCGCCGCGCCACCGTCCACCTGTACAACGCCACCGCGCCGGTCTTCCGCCGGGTCGTCTTCCGCGGCTCCAAGGACGACATCCGGCAGATCGCCGTGGACGGCACCCGCCTGGTGATGGAGTACGCCGACAAACTGCTCGGCCCCGAGACCGAGTTCGGCTACCAGTACAGCCCGGAGATCTTCACCGATACCGAGCTGGACTTCGCCCTGGAGGTCTGCGAGGCGGTCATGGACGTCTGGCAGCCCGGCCCGGGCCGCGAGATCATCCTGAACCTGCCCGCCACCGTGGAGCGTTCCACCCCCTCCACGCACGCGGACCGCTTCGAGTGGATGCACCGCAACCTCTCCCGCCGCGAGTACGTCTGCCTGTCCGTCCACCCGCACAACGACCGCGGCACCGCCGTGGCCGCCGCCGAACTGGCCCTGATGGCCGGCGCCGACCGCGTCGAGGGCTGCCTGTTCGGGCAGGGCGAGCGCACCGGCAACGTCGACCTGGTCACCCTGGGCATGAACCTGTTCTCCCAGGGCGTCGACCCGCAGATCGACTTCTCCGACATCGACGAGATCCGCCGTACGTGGGAGTACTGCAACCAGATGGAGGTCCACCCGCGCCACCCGTACGTGGGCGACCTGGTCTACACGTCCTTCTCCGGCTCCCACCAGGACGCCATCAAGAAGGGCTTCGACGCCATGGAGGCCGACGCGCGGGCCAGGGGCGTCACGGTCGACGACATCGAGTGGGCGGTGCCGTACCTGCCCATCGACCCCAAGGACGTCGGCCGCTCCTACGAGGCCGTCATCCGCGTCAACTCCCAGTCCGGCAAGGGCGGCATCGCCTACGTCCTGAAGAACGACCACAAGCTGGACCTGCCGCGCCGGATGCAGATCGAGTTCTCCAGGATCATCCAGGCGAAGACCGACGCCGAGGGCGGCGAGATCACCCCGAAGGACATCTGGTCCGTCTTCCAGGACGAGTACCTGCCCAACCCGGACAACCCCTGGGGCCGCATCCAGGTCAGGACCGGCCAGTCCACCACGGACACCGACGGCGTGGACACCCTCACCGTCGAGGCCACCGTCGACGGCCGGGACACCGTCCTGACCGGCTCCGGCAACGGTCCGATCTCGGCCTTCTTCGACGCCCTGCACGCCCTGGGCGTCGACGTACGCCTGCTGGACTACCAGGAGCACACGATGAGCGAGGGCGCCTCCGCGCAGGCCGCCTCGTACATCGAGTGCGCGATCGACGGCAAGGTCCTGTGGGGGATCGGCATCGACGCGAACACCACCCGCGCCTCGCTGAAGGCGGTCGTCTCCGCCGTCAACCGCGCCACCCGCTGACGGGTCCCCGCCCGCCGCACGGCGGCGGGCGGGGTGCCGGTTTCGGCCATCGCGCCCCCCAGGTCACGGAAAGGTCTCGTACGGGGTACTGACTCCGCCTCCCGGATGTGGCTAACATCACGCCAGCGCGGCGATGTTGCCGCGCCGTTACGGAGGTGCGACGTGCTGCCAGTACGGGGACGAGACGGCCGTGCCACCGGGGCCCTGCGCATCATGGGCACCCGCACCGCGTGGACGCCCGTCGGCGACGGAGAGTTCTTCTGTCCCGGCTGCGGCGGCGACCGCAACTACCAGCGGCTCACCGGCCGCCGCCGGCTCACCCTGTTCGGCGTGCCCCTGCTGCCGCGCGGCGAGACCGGACCGGTGGTGGAGTGCGCCGCCTGCCGGCACCACTTCGGCACCGACGTCCTGGGCCACCCCACCACCCGCCGCTTCTCCGCGATGCTCCGCGACGCCGTGCACACGGTCGCCCTCGCGGTCCTCGCCGCGGGCGGCACCTCCTCCCGCACGGTCCTGGAGACGGCCGCCGTCACCGTGCGCGCGGCCGGCTTCGCCGACTGCACCGAGGAGCAGCTCGCCGCCCTGGTCGACGCCCTCGCCGCCGACACCGGCCGGTACTTCGAGCAGCCGTGCGGAGCCGGGCTGACCATAGAGCTGCACGAGGCCCTGGACCCGCTCGCCGCGCACCTCGCCCCGGCCGGCCGCGAGGCCCTGCTGCTCCAGGGCGCCCGCATCGCCCTCGCCGACGGCCCCTACACCCCCGCCGAACGCGACGCCCTCGCCACCGTCGGCGCGGCCCTCACCCTCCGCGCCGACGACGTGGACCGGCTGCTGGCCGCCGCCCGCACGCCCTCCTGATCACTCCGGTGGAGTAAGAGCGCCGCCGCCGTGGCGGGCAGCATCAGGGCGTGACCCCGCGCAGCCGCACCCTCCCGACCGTCCTCGCCCTCCTCACCGCACTCACGGCACTCACCGCGTTCACCGCCCGGCACCCCGCCCACGCGGCGCCCGGCGCCTGCGACTCCTCCGTCCCGTACACCTCCGGGCAGGGCGGCTACGCCGTCTACCGCATCCCCGCCGTGGTGGAGACCCGGACCGGCACCCTCCTCGCCTTCGCCGAGGGCCGCCGCGACGGGGCCGCCGACAGCGGGGACATCGACGTCGTGCTGCGCCGCTCCGCCGACGGCGGCTGCACCTGGGGCCCGCTGACCGTGGTCGCCGCCGGCCACGGCGACACCCGGGGCAACCCGGCGCCCGTCGTCGACCCGCGCACCGGCACCATCGTCCTGGTGACCTGCGGAAACAGCGGCGGCGTGACCGAGGACCGGATCATGCGCGGCGAGGCCGGCCCGCAGGAGGGCCGCCGGGTCTACGTCCAGCGCAGCGCGGACGACGGCCGGCACTTCACCGCGCCCCGGGACATCACCGACACGGTGAAGCGGCCCGACTGGCGCTGGTACGCCACCGGCCCCGGCCACGCCCTCGCCCTCACCCGCGGCCCGCGCGCCGGCCGCCTGCTGATCCCCGCCAACCACTCCGCCGCCCCGCCCGCCGGCTCCTCGGACACCGGCCGGGAGGCCCGCTACTACGGCGGCCACGCCCTCTACAGCGACGACACCGGGCACACCTGGCACCTGGGCTTCGTGGACGCGGTCTACGACGGCGTGACCAACGCCAACGAGACCGGCGCCGCCCAGCTCCCCGACGGCCGCGTCTACCTCGGCGCCCGCGACCAGAACGGCACCGCGCCCGGCAACCGGCTCGACACCTACTCCAGCGACGGCGGCCACACCCTGGACCGCCCCTACGCCGTCCAGCACTCCCTGGACGCCGTCCCCGTGGTCCAGGGCAGCGTCCTGCAGCCCGACACCCCGGGCGCGCCCCTGCTGTTCTCCGCGCCCTCCGTGCCCACCGCCCGCCGCGCCCTCGCCCTGTGGGCCAGCGCGGACGCCGGACGCGCCTTCGTCCGGCTGCTGACCCTCGGCGACCGCCGGGCCGCCTACTCCGACCTCGTCCCGGTCGGCCGCCACCACATCGGCGTCCTCTACGAGACCGGCACCGACAGCCCCTACGAGACGCTGGAGTTCCGCCGGATCCCGCTGCCCTGACGGTCACGGGGCGGGCGTTTTCCGGCGCGGGAGGGGATGATGTGGGGCGTCGATCGACTACGGCGGGGGACGTCCGGCATGAGCACGAGCACGAACACGAGCAGAACCGAGGAGTTCGAGGAGCTGCGGCCCCTGCTGTTCTCCATCGCCTACCGGATCCTCGGCAGCGTCGGCGAGGCCGAGGACGCCGTCCAGGAGACCTGGCTGCGCTTCACCGCCTCCCCGGTCCGGCCCCGGTCGGCCAAGGCGTACCTGTCGGCCACGGTGACCCGGCTGTCCATCGACGTCCTGCGCTCGGCCCGGGTCCGCCGGGAGGCCTACGTCGGCCCCTGGTTCCCCGAGCCGCTGCTCGCCGACCCCTACCAGGACCCGGAGCGCTCGGCGGAACTGGCCGACTCCGTGTCGATGGCCGCCCTGCTCCTCCTGGAGCGGCTCAGCCCGCTGGAGCGCGCGGTCTTCGTGCTGCGGGAGGTGTTCGACTTCGGCTTCCCCGAGATCGCCCGGGCGGTCGACCGCTCGGAGGCGGCCTGCCGCCAGCTCCTGGTGCGCGCCCGGCGCCACATGACCGAGGGCCGGCCCCGCTTCGAGGCGGACCGCGCCGAGCGGGACGAACTGGCCGCGCGGTTCTTCGACGCCCTGCGCGAGGGCGACGTCATCGGGCTGAGGGACCTGCTCGCCGCCGACGTGTCGCTGGCCGGCGACGGCGGCGGCAAGGCGCCCCAGCTGGCCCGGAGCGTCCTGGGCGCCGAGAACGTGGCCCGCCTGCTCACCACCGTCTTCCCCCAGCTCGCCCGGCTCGGCGTGGCCTGCGAGCCGCACCAGGTCAACGGGCAGCCCGGCGCGGTCTTCCGGGACCCGGAGGGCCGCGTGCTCAACGCCGTGGCGCTCGACGTCCTCGACGGGCGGATCCAGGACATCCGCATCGTGGTCAACCCCGACAAGCTCGGCCACCTGGGCCCGGTGGCGGACGCCTGGTCGGTGCACCACGCGCTGCGGGAGGTGCGCCGGGGAGCGCGGTGAGCGTCGTGCGCGGTGGCCGTGGCGCGCCGGCACGTGCCGCGGCCTTCCCCGCACCGGGCGCGTGCGGCGGGGGCGTACGGGCCCGCCGGTGCCCGTCGCGGCCGTCGCGCGCCGCTGTCAGCGCCCGTGCGCGTCCTGGCCGAGGAGGCCCGCCGCCGCCAGGAACTTGCCGACCCGCTCGACCTCCTCGCCGGACAGCGGGACCTGCGGCTCGGCGGTGACCGGGCAGTCGATGACACCGCGCAGGTGCAGCGCCGCCTTGAACGCGCCCAGCGCCGCCGAACCGCCGCCCATCCGCGCCGGGTCGCCCACGCCGACCATCCCGAACAGGGCGCACAGCCGCTCCTGCTCGGCCCGCGCCCCCTCCGGGTCCTGTGCCCGGCACTGCCGGTACAGCCGCACGTACCCGTGCGGATCGACGTTGGCCAGGCCCGGCACCGCCCCGTCCGCGCCCAGCGCCAGCGCCGCGTCGGTGATCTGCTCCGAGCCGGTGAGCACCCCGAACCCGGGGTGGGCGCGGGAGCCCGTGACCAGCTCCCGGAAGGCCGCCAGATCCCCGCTGGAGTCCTTGATCCCGGCCAGGACGCCGTCCCCCGCGAGCCCCAGCACCACCTCGGTGGGCAGCTTGGTGTGCACGGCGACGGGGATGTCGTAGGCGATCACCGGGACCGGGCTGGCGGCGGCGATCCGGCGGTAGTGGTGGACGATCTCCGCGGGGTGGGTGCGGGTGTAGAACGGGGCGGTGACGACGACGGCCTCCGCCCCGGCGCCGGTGACCGCCGCGACGTGCTCCAGGACGCGCGGGGTGGTCATGTCGATCGCGCCGGCGATGACCGGCAGCTGCCCGCCCAGGTGCGCGGTCACGGCCGCCACCACGCGCCGGCGCTGCGCGTCCGTCAGGAACGCCGCCTCCGAGGTCGAGCCCAGCAGGAACAGCCCGTGCACCCCCGCCTCCACCAGGAAGTCCACCAGGCGCAGCAGGGACGGCACATCCACCTCGCGGTCCGGTGTCAGGGGCGTGCAGACGGGCGGGACGACACCGGTGAGCGGGGCGGGAAGGGTCATTCAGGGCTCCTGGCGCGCTAGGTCTTCCGTCGACGTGTCCTCCTCCACAGGATGGTGGCACCGGTAGCGGTGAGCGGGGTGCGACGCGGCCGAGAAGTCCGGCATCTCCCGGGCGCACGCCTCGTCGGCCTTCCAGCACCGGGTGCGGAACGGGCAGCCGCTCGGCGGGCGGGTCGCCGAGGGCACCGGGCCGGTCAGCGGGATCGGGTCGACGGGGTCCAGCAGGCCGGGCGTGGCCGAGAACAGGGCCCGGGTGTACGGGTGCCGGGCCGCGTCGGTGACCCGGCCGGCCGGGGTCTCCTCCACGATCCGGCCCAGGTACATCGTGATCACCCGGTCGCTCATCCGCCGGACCGTCTGGATGTCGTGCGAGACGAACACCAGCGCCAGGCCGAGGCGTTCCTTCAGGTCCAGCAGCAGGTTCAGGATCTGCGCCCGGACCGAGACGTCCAGGGCGCTGGTCGGCTCGTCGGCGACCACCAGCGCCGGGTCCAGGGCGAGGGCGCGGGCGATGGCCACCCGCTGCCGCTGCCCGCCCGACAACTGTCCGGGCAGCGCGTCGGCGAGCGCCCCGGGCAGCCCCACCAGCGCCATCAGCTCCCGCACCCGCTCCTCGCGCTCGGCCCGGGTGCCGCGCCGGTGCACGTCCAGCGGGTCGCGCAGGATGCGGCGGACGGTCAGCCGGCGGTTCAGCGCGGTCGACGGGTCCTGGAAGACCAGCCCGGTGCCCGCCCCCACGGTCGCCCGGCGCTCGGCGGCCGGCATCGTCCACAGGTCCCGGCCGCCGAACGCCACCGTCCCCGCGGCCGGCCGCTGGATGCCCACCAGCACCCTCGCCAGCGTCGACTTCCCGCACCCCGACTCGCCGACCACGCCCACCGTCTCCCCGGCCGCCACGGACAGCCCGGCGCCGGTCAGGGCGTACACCCGGTCGCGCCGGAAGAGCCCGCCGCTGCGCGCCCTGTGCACCACATGGACGTCCCGTACCTCCACCACCGCCGTCATTGCAGGGCCTCCTCGCTCTCCGCGGACGTCGGCTCCACCGCCGGGTGGTGGCAGGCGGCCGTGTGGGCGGCGGTGCCGGTGAGCACCGGGGCGGTGGTGTGGCACAGCTCGGTGGCCAGCGGGCAGCGGTCGGCGAACCGGCAGCCCGCCGGGAAGTCGGCCGGGGCCGGGACGACGCCCTTGATCTGCGTCATCCGCTCCTCGGCCGACTCCAGCGACAGCACACTGCCCAGCAGGCCGCGCGTGTAGTGGTGGGCCGGAGCCGCCACCAGGTCGGCGGTCACCCCGGTCTCCACGATCTGCCCGCCGTACATCACCGCCACCCGGTCGGTGACGTCCGCGACCAGCGCCAGGTCGTGCGAGACCAGGACCAGCGCGAAGCCCAGCTCCTCGCGCAGCCGCAGCAGCAGCCGCATGACCTGGGCCTGCACGGTGACGTCCAGGGCGGTGGTCGGTTCGTCGGCGATGATCAGCCCCGGCTCGCGGGACAGCGCCATCGCGATCAGCACGCGCTGGCGCTGCCCGCCGGACAGCTCGTGCGGATAGCTGCGCAGGGTCCGCTCCGGGTCCAGCCCCACCAGCGACAGCAGCTCCGCGGGGCTGCGGCGGCCACCGCGCCGGACGAGCTGCCGCAACTGGGCGCGGATGGTCATGGCCGGGTTCAGCGAGGACAGGGCGTCCTGGTAGATCATGGCCATCTCGTGGCCGAGCAGCCGCCGCCGGGCCCGGGCCGGCTCGGCGAGCAGGTCCCGCTGCCGGAACCGCACCTGCCCGCCGATCCGGGCGCCCTTCGGCTGGAGGCCCATCACGGTGAGCGCGGTCAGCGACTTGCCGCAGCCCGACTCGCCCACCAGCCCCAGCACCTCCCCGGGATACACCTCGAAGCCGACCCCGGCCACGATGTCCACGCCCCGGTGCCGGTCCGGGAAGCCGATGGCGAGGTTCTCCACGGCGAGCACCGGCTGCCCGCTCCGGTCGGGCAGCGGCCGGGCCCGCGCCCGCAGCCGCCGGGCGGCCTCGGCCAGCCCGGGCAGCGGCAGCACCCCGCCGGTGCCCGGCTCGGGCGTCTGGAGCCGGTCCCCGGGCGCGCGCACCTCCCTTGGGGCGGGCGCGGCCCACGCGTCCGACACGCCCTCGGAGAGGACGTTCAGCGCCAGCACGGTGAGCAGGATCAGCAGCCCGGGGAAGACGGTCGCCCACCAGCCGCCGGTCAGCACCATGTTCTTGCCGTCGGCGATGACGCTGCCCCAGGACGGGTCCGGGGGGCGCACGCCCGCGCCGATGAAGGAGAGGGACGCCTCGAAGACGATGGCCTCGGCGACCTGGACCGTGCAGAACACCAGCACCGGGGCGGCGCAGTTGACGGCCACGTGCCGCAGCACGATGTGCGGGGTGCGGGCGCCGACGACCCGCTCGGCGGTGACGTAGTCCTCCCCGTACTGGTCCAGCACGTTCGCCCGGACCACCCGCGCCACCGGCGGCGTGAACAGGAACGCGATGGCGCAGATCAGCACGCCGATCCCACCGCCGAACACGGCCACCAGCACGGCGGCGAGCGCGATGCCGGGGAACGCCATCACCACGTCCAGGCAGCGCATCAGCGTCTCGTCCACGGCCTTGCGGGAGGTGGCGGCGACGGCCCCGAGCACGGCGCCTGCGACGAGCGCCAGCGCGGTCGCGCCCAGTCCGATGGCCAGCGACCAGCGGGCGCCGTACATCAGCCGGCTCAGGATGTCCCGGCCCAGGCTGTCCTGCCCCATCCAGTGCGCGGCGGACGGCGCCCCCGTCCCGCCGGCCGGGTCCCGCTGGTCCAGCGGATCGTCCGGCGCCAGGACCGGCGCGAGGACGGCGACCAGGACGACCACGGTCAGCAGGCAGAGGGCGGCCTTCGACGGCAGCGGCAGCCGGCGCCATCCGCGCAGCCGCAGGCCGGGCCGGGACAGCCGCTCGGTGAGCGTCGCACGCGTGACCATCAGCCCGCCCTCAGTCGTGGGTTGACCAGCAGATACAGGATGTCGATGACGAGGTTGACGACGACGAACCCGGTCGCGGTGGTCAGCACGACCCCCTGCACCACCGCCGGGTCGCCGTTCTGCACGGCGTCGATCATCAGCTTGCCCATGCCGGGCAGCGCGAAGATCGTCTCGATGACGACGGCGCCGCCGAGCAGGTAGCCGACCCGCAGCCCGAGCACGGTGAGCGGGTTGACCAGCGCGTTGCGCAGCACGTTCCGGCCGACGACCACGCGCGGCGGCAGCCCGCTGCCGATCGCCGTCCGCACGTAGTCCTTGTCCAGTTCCTCCACCATCGAGGTCCGCACGATCCGGGTGAGCTGGGCGGCCACCGGCAGGGACAGGGCGACGGCGGGCAGCGCCATGGTCCGCAGCCAGCCGGTGACCGAGTCGCCCGGGTTGACGTAGCCGCCGGTGGGGAACCAGCCCCGGTCCACGGCGAGGTACTGGATCATCAGCAGCGCCAGCCAGAAGCCGGGCGCGGCGACCCCGACCAGCGAGACCACCCGGATGAGCTGGTCCGGCAGCCGGTCGCGGTAGACCGCCGCCGTCACCCCGCCCGCCAGCGCCAGGACGACGGCCAGGGCGAGGCCGAGGAAGGTCAGCTGGAGGGTGAGCGGCAGGGCGGTGGCGACCTGGTCGAGCACGGGGGAGCGGGTGAGGGCGCTGGTGCCGAGGTCGCCGTGGAGCAGATCGCCGACGAAGTGGACGTAGCGCACGGGCAGCGGGTCCAGCAGCCCGTTGCGTTCCCGGAAGTCGTGCAGTTGCCGCGGGCTGGGGTTGGCGCCCTGGAAGAACGCGGACGCCGGGTCGGTGTCCGAGAACCGCATCACCAGGAACACGAACAGCACGATGCCCAGCAGCAGCGGTACCAGCAGGAGGACCCGGCGGAGCAGGATGCGCACGACCGTGGTCATGCGTCAGACCCACCGGGCCTGGAGGAGGTTGACGCCCGGGTAGGGCTGGGGCCGTATCCCGGACAGCTCGCGCGGGTCCCAGGCGGTCATCAGCTCGTTGTGGACGACCGGGTACAGCACGGCCTGTTCGGCGACGACGTCGATGTAGTCCTGCACCATCGCCCTCTTCTTCGCGGGGTCCGGCTCCCGGGTCGCCCGGTCCATGTCCTTGAAGAGCCGCCGGGCGACCGGGTCGTCGGCCCACCGCGTGTACCGCATCCACAGGTTCCCGGGGCCGTAGTTGTAGTGCATGATCAGGTCGGCGTCGAGCCCGAACTGGTTGGGGTTGGAGGCCGCCGCGACCACCTGGTAGTCCCGCCTCTGGTCCATCTTGGTGAACACGGCCGTGGTCTCCTGCGGCGCCAGCGTGGTGCGCACGCCCACGGCGTCCCAGCAGGACTTGACGGTCGGCAGGCAGTCCACGATCCAGCTGACGTTGACGGCCATGATCTCGACGTCCAGACCGCTCACCCCGGCGGCCGCCAGCAGCGCCTTCGCCTTGCCGGGGTCGTAGTCGTAGACGGTCCCCGCCCGCCGGTGGCTCGGGTTGCCCTCGTTCAGGAACGAGGACGCGGGCCTGCCGTGCCCCTTCAGGGCGACCCGCACCATCTTCTCGCTGTCGATGGCGTAGTGCAGGGCCTGGCGCACCCGGACGTCGTCGAAGGGCTTGTGCCGGGTGTTGAACATCAGGAACAGGTTGTTCATCCCGGCCCCGCCGGCCACCTTCAGCCCGCCCTGTTCCAGGCGGGGGATGTTGGCGTACGGGATGTTGTCGGCGATCTGCGCGCCGGCCCCGGTGCCGGAGATCCGCGCGACGCGGGAGGACGCGTCCACGATGGTCAGCCAGTTCATCTTCCGGAAGACCGGCCGGCGCGGGCCGTTGTACGCGGCGAACGCCTCGAAGGTGGTGTTCGACTTCGGGTGGTGCGCGGTCTGCCGGTACGGCCCCGAGCCCACGGCCAGCCCCTTGACCGCGTCGTCCCAGGCGCCGGGCCGGGAGTAGACGTGCTCCGGCATGATCTTGGCGAGGGTGAGCCGGGAGAGCCCGTCCGGGAACGGGAACCTGAGCCTCAGCTCGACGGTCCGGTCGCCGGTCTTGCGCACGGAGTCCAGCCAGGGGGCGAAGAACCCCTTGGCGAGGGTCTGGGTCTTCGGGTCCAGGATCCGGTCGAAGACGAACACCACGTCGTCGGCGGTGACGGGCTTGCCGTCGTGGAAGGTGGCACCGTCGCGGAGCGTGAACCGCCAGGTCGTGGCGTTCGGGTCGGCGGGGAGCGCGGTGGCGAGGGCGGGGTACGGCGCCCGGGTGATCGGGTCGGTGTCCAGCAGTCCCTCGTAGATGTGATGGTTGGCGGCCATGGCGAACGCGGAGGCGGTCTGGGTCGGGTCCCAGCTGCCGTCGTTGCCGTAGCCGATGACGGTGGTCAGCGTCCGGTCCTTGCCGCCGCCCCCGCCGCCGGTGTCGTTGGTCGACTCCGGTCCGGCGGAACACCCCGCCAGCAGCGCCCCCGCGCCCGCCGCTGCGGCACCCAGGAGGAACGCCCGGCGGCGCGGTGCCGGTACGTCGGGAAACACGTCGTCGCGCACGGGTCCTCCAGCGGGTCGGTGAACCGATGGTTCGTTGGGGGGGAGTGGAGGGGGAGGGGGAGGGGGGAGGGGGAGGGGTGGGAGGAGTGAGGTACGACGTCCTACGTCCTACGTCCGCTCGGTAGCGCGACGATAGGAGGGGCCGTGGGGGCGGTCAAGACAGCGCACACGAATGGGGGTAGCGCCGGCACGGGCGCCGCCCTCCGCTAAGTCGCCGGGCCCCGCCGCGTGTTGGCGCGGGGGCGCGGACCCGGGCGACCCGGCTCCACCTGGGTGAATCACGGGTTTTCCGCGTGGCGCCCGCGGGCCCGGCCTCGGGGCCGCCGCACCGGCCGCGGTGGAGCGGTGGCCGTGGTCAAACCCCTTCGGCGGCCGTGCGTCCGCGGGTGTGGACGCCTTCCGAGTGGAAATGCGGAGCGTCACGCTTGATGTACAAAGCGTAAACTCGGAACAGGAAGGGGAGCTAAGTGAGCGGCATCGAAGAGGCGGAGGAGGCGTTGAGGGAATTGCGGTCGGCTCTCGAGAAGGCCGGGGTCGTTCTCCCGTCGCTGGGGCTCGATCCGGTGAGTCTCGTGCGGGAGGTGCCCTGTCCGCTGGTGGACCTCGGGCGGTGTTCGGTCGGGACCGCGCGCCGGCTGGCGGCGGCGCTGGCGGGGGAGGAGCGGTGAAACCCGTCATCGGCAGTCATGTGATGGACACCCGCACCGGCAAGGTCGGCGTCGTGATGGGGCACGAGGGCCCGTACGTGCAGGTGAGACCGTACGGCGGTGGGCGCGAGTGGGACGCCGAGCCGGGGGCGCTGCGCTGCGCCACCCCGGCCGAGCGGCTCAGCGCGGCGACCGCCTACGCCAATGCCCGCAGTCGCGGGGAGGTGCTCTAGCCGGTCCCGCGCATGGGCGAGAATGGGGGGCATGAGTCTGTTCCGCGACGACGGCATCGTGCTGCGCACCCAGAAGCTGGGTGAGGCGGACCGGATCATCACGTTGCTCACGCGCGGGCACGGACGGGTGCGCGCCGTGGCCCGGGGGGTACGGCGCACGAAGTCGAAGTTCGGGGCCCGGCTGGAGCCGTTCTCCCATGTGGACGTGCAGTTCTTCGCCCGGGGGAGCGAGCTGGTCGGGCGCGGCCTGCCGCTGTGCACGCAGAGCGAGACGATCGCCCCGTACGGCGGCGGGATCGTCACGGACTACGCCCGGTACACCGCCGGGACGGCCATGCTGGAGACCGCCGAGCGGTTCACCGACCACGAGGGCGAGCCGGCTGTCCAGCAGTACCTGCTGCTCGTCGGGGCGCTGCGGACGCTCGCCCGGGGCGAGCACGCCCCGCACCTCGTCCTCGACGCCTTCCTGCTGCGGTCCCTGGCCGTGAACGGCTACGCGCCCACCTTCGGCGACTGCGCGAAGTGCGGGATGCCGGGGCCGAACCGGTTCTTCTCCGTGGCCTCCGGCGGCTCGGTGTGCGTCGACTGCCGGGTGCCCGGCAGCGTGGTGCCGTCCCCGCAGACCCTCGTCCTGCTGGGCGCGCTGCTTACGGGAGACTGGGAGACGGCGGACGCGTGCGAGCCGCGGTACGTCCGCGAGGGCAGCGGGCTGGTGTCCGCCTACCTGCACTGGCACCTGGAGCGCGGGCTGCGCTCCCTGCGCTACGTAGAGAAGTAAGCACGGCTACGGGTCGAGGAGACGAGAAGCACATGGTCGTACGCGGGATCCTGGGGCGCCAGCGGCGCGAGTACGAGGCGCCGAGGCCGCACCCGTCCGGTGCGCGCGCGCCCAAGCTCCCCGGTGAGCTGGTGCCGAACCACGTCGCGATCGTCATGGACGGCAACGGCCGGTGGGCCAAGGAGCGGGGGCTGCCGCGCACGGAGGGGCACAAGGTCGGTGCCGAACGCGTGCTGGACGTCCTCCAGGGCTCGATCGAGGTCGGCGTGCGCAACATCTCCCTGTACGCCTTCTCCACCGAGAACTGGAAGCGCTCGCCCGACGAGGTCCGCTTCCTGATGAACTTCAACCGCGACTTCATCCGCAGGACCCGCGACCAGCTCGACGCCCTCGGCATCCGGGTGCGCTGGGTGGGCCGGATGCCCAAGCTGTGGAAGTCGGTCGCCAAGGAGTTGCAGGTCGCCCAGGAGCAGACCAAGGGAAACGACCTGCTCACCCTGTACTTCTGCATGAACTACGGCGGCCGGGCCGAGATCGCGGACGCGGCGCAGGCGATCGCCGAGGACGTGCGGGCGGGGCGGCTCGACCCGTCGAAGGTGACCGAGAAGACCGTCCAGAAGTACCTGTACTACCCGGACATGCCGGACGTGGACCTGTTCCTGCGGCCGAGCGGTGAGCAGCGCACCTCCAACTACCTGCTCTGGCAGAGCGCGTACGCCGAGATGGTCTTCCAGGACGTGCTGTGGCCCGACTTCGACCGCCGTGACCTGTGGCGGGCCTGCATGGAGTTCGCCTCCCGCGACCGCCGCTTCGGCGGGGCCGTCCCGAACGAGGAACTGCTGGCGATGGAGGCCGCGATGAAGGGCGATTCCACCTCCTAGACACCGGTGGTTCACCAGGGCCGCCGAGGATGCGGACCATGAGACGTCTCGCTCCTGTACTCGCCCTCGGGGCCCTGCTGTGCACCGCCGTGCCCGCGCACGCGGCCGAGGCGCCCGCGCACCGCGAGAGCTACGGCACGAAGGCGCCGTACTCCCCCGGGCAGGGCCCGCGCGCCTACCAGCGGCCCCCCGCCGGTTTCGTTCCCGTCTTCACCGAGAACGTCTCCCGGCACGGCTCCCGGGCCGCGAGCGACGGCGCGGACGGCGACCTGGTCCTCGCGCTGTGGGAGCAGGCCGAGGCGGAAGGGCAACTCACCGGCAAGGGGCGGGAGTTCGGGCCGGTCGTCCGCGCCCTCCAGGCCGCCATGGCCAAGACCGGCTACGGCAACCTCAGCGGGCGCGGCCGGCAGGAGATGGCGGACACGGCCGTCCGGCTGCAGCGGCGGCTGCCGGGCCTGTTCCGGAAGATCGCCGACGACGGGGAGAAGATCGACGTCGTCAGCTCCGGGCAGGGGCGGGCCGTGGCCAGCGGCACCGCGTTCACCGACGCCCTCGCCGCCGCCGAGCCCGCGCTGAAGCCGCTGATCGGACCGGTGCGCACCGACAAGGACCTGCTGTACTTCCACAAGGCGGCGGGCGGTGCCGCCTACCGCGACTACGTCGAGAACGACCAGCGCCTGAAGGACACCCTGCACGGCGTCACCGACCAGCCGAGGACCCGGAAGGCCGCGCACGGCATCCTGCGCCGGGTGTTCAAGGAGCCCTTCGTCGCACGGATCGGCGACCAGGTCGGTGCCGCCCGGGCCGTCTACGACCTGTACGCCATCGCGCCCGCGATGAGCGAGGAGAGCCCGGACGGCGAGGGCTGGGGCATGGAGCGCTTCGTGTCCCGCTCGGACGCGGCCTGGTTCGGCTACCTGTCCGACGCCGAGGACTTCTACGAGAAGGGACCCGGCTTCGCCGGCAGCGACATCACCTACGGGATGGCGGACGTCCTGCTGGACGACTTCTTCCGGCAGGCCGAGGCCAAGCGGGCCGGCACCAGCGACCTCGGGGCCGAGCTGCGGTTCAGCCACGCCGAGGAGATCATTCCGCTGGCCGCGCTGATGGGGCTGCCGGGCAGCACGGAGCAGGCGGTGCCGGGGGAGGCGTACACGTACGCGGACAATCCCTGGCGGGGCGCGGACGTGTCGCCGCTGGGGGCGAACATCCAGTGGGACGTCTTCGCCAAGGGCGACCGGTACCTGGTCCGGATGCTCTACAACGAGAAGGAGACGCCCTTCAGGGCGGGGTGCCGTCCGGTCGCCGAGGGCAGTGCGTTCTACGACCTGGACGAGCTGGAGCGCTGCTTCGGGCGGGACTGAGCGGGGCCGTCCGCGCCCCGCCGGGGCGCGGACGGCTCAGACCGCCGCCGCGCACTCCGCGCACGTGCCGAAGATCTCCACCGTGTGGGCCACGTTGACGTAGCCGTGCTCCGCGGCGATCGCCTCCGCCCACTTCTCGACGGCCGGGCCCTCCACCTCCACCGCCTTGCCGCAGGCGCGGCAGACCAGGTGGTGGTGGTGTTCGCCGCTGGAGCAGCGGCGGTAGACGGACTCGCCGTCGGACGTGCGCAGGACGTCGACCTCGCCGGCCTCGGCGAGGGACTGGAGGGTGCGGTAGACCGTGGTCAGGCCGACGGAGTCGCCCTTGTGCTTGAGCATGTCGTGCAGTTCCTGAGCGCTGCGGAACTCGTCGACCTCGTCCAGGGCCGCCGCCACGGCTGCACGCTGGCGGGTCGCGCGACCCTTCACGGGCGGTCCAGCGGTCGTCACCGTTGCCTCCTTCGATGGCTCGCTTCTGCCCGGGCCATTGTGCCAGCCCGGGCGGACGGCGGTCAGACGCCGATCTCGTCCGCGGCCCCGCGCGCGGCCGGAATCGTGCACTCCGCGGGGTCCGGGGCGGGCCCCGCCGCGGCCGCCGCGCGGGCGCGCCGCCGGGCCAGCGGGGTGGCGAGCGCGGTGAGCGCGATGAAGGCGGCGATGGTCAGCAGGACGATCGTGGCACCGGGCGGCACGTCCTGGTAGTAGGACGTGACCGTGCCGCTGACGGTCACGGCGACGCCGATGGCCACCGCGACCACGAAGGTGACGGTGAAGCTGCGGGTGAGCTGCTGGGCCGCCGCCACGGGCACGACCATCAGCGCGGACACCAGCAGCAGTCCGACGACCCGCATGGCGACGGTCACGGTGACGGCCGCGGTGACGGCCGTCAGCAGGTTCAGCGCGCGCACCGGCAGGCCCGTGACCCGCGCGAACTCCTCGTCCTGGCTGACCGCGAACAGCTGGCGGCGCAGGCCGAGGGTGACCAGCAGCACGAAGGCGGCGAGCACGCAGATCGCGCTCACGTCGGACGGCGAGACCGTGGAGAGGGAGCCGAACAGGTACGAGGTCAGGTTGGCGTTGGAGCCGCCCGGCGCGAGGTTGATCAGCATCACGCCGCCGGCCATGCCGCCGTAGAAGAGCATGGCCAGGGCGATGTCGCCGCGGGTCCGGCCGTACCAGCGGATCAGCTCCATCAGGACCGCGCCGAGGACGGAGACGGCCGTCGCCATCCACACCGGGGAGGTGGAGAGCAGGAAGCCGAGGCCGACGCCGGTCATGGCCACGTGTCCGATGCCGTCGCCCATCAGGGCCTGACGGCGCTGGACCAGGTAGATGCCGACCGCGGGCGCGGTGATGCCGACCAGCACGGCGGCCAGCAGCGCCCGCTGCATGAAGGCGTAGTTCAGGAATTCCATCAGCTCAGCAGTCCCGTGCGGATCGGTTCGGTGTCCGCCGGCGCGTGCGGGTGGACGTGGTCGTGGCCGGGCAGGGCGTGCTGGCCGACCGCGCGCGGCGGCGGGCCGTCGTGCAGGACGCAGCCGTCGCGCAGGACGACCGCGCGGTCGATCAGCGGCTCCAGCGGGCCCAGCTCGTGCAGCACGAGGAGGACCGTCGTGCCGGCCTCGACCTGCCGGCGCAGGGTGCGGGCCAGGACCTCCTGGCTGGCCAGGTCGACGCCGGCCATCGGCTCGTCCATGATCAGCAGTTCCGGCTCGGCGACCAGCGCGCGGGCGATCAGCACCCGCTGGTGCTGGCCGCCGGACAGGGCGGTCACCGAGTCCTTGGCGCGGTCGGCCATGCCGACCAGCTCCAGGGCGCGCTGGACGGCCTCCCGGTCGGCCTTGCGGAAGAGCCCGAAGCGGGTGCGGGCGAGGCGGCCGGAGGAGACGATCTCGGCGACCGTCGCCGGGACGCCGCCCGCGGCCGTGGTGCGCTGGGGCACGTAACCCACGCGCGCCCAGTCGCGGAAGGACCGGCGGGGGGTGCCGAACAGCTCGACCGTGCCGCCGCTGACCGGCACCTGGCCGA
The DNA here is from genome assembly GCF_055583025.1 of Streptomyces sp. NPDC104831. NCBI lineage: Bacteria > Bacillati > Actinomycetota > Actinomycetes > Kitasatosporales > Streptomycetaceae > Streptomyces > Streptomyces sp. NPDC104831. The sequence goes on along the minus strand of NZ_JBVJOT010000002.1, from coordinate 177,984 downwards.
TGGTCGCGCGGACGGCCGTGGACTTGCCCGAGCCGTTGGCGCCGAGCAGCGCGACGACCTCGCCGCGGCCGACGGTCAGATCGATGCCCCGCAGCACGGGGCGGCCGCCGAGTTCGGCGGTCACCCGGCGCAGGGCTATGACGGGTTCGCTGGTGGTCATGGTGTCTCCCGTGCCGCTCACCGGGCGCCCAGGGCCCGCTGGAGCGCCTTGAGGTTGGCCCGCTGGACCGCGAGGTAGTCCCGGCCGCGGGAGCGGTCGGTGATGCCCTCGACGGGGTCCAGGACGTCGGTCTTCAGTCCCGTGTCGCTCGCGATGGTCCTGGCGGTCTTGTCGCTGACGAGCGTCTCGTAGAAGACCGTGGAGACGCCGTCGGCCCCGGCCGTCTTCTCCAGGTCCCTGACCCGGGCGGCGCTCGGCTCGGACTCGGGGTCGAGGCCGTTGATGGCCTCCTCGGTGAGGCCGTAGCGCTCGGCGAGGTAGCCGAAGGCGGCGTGCGTGGTGATGAAGACCTTGCTCTTGGTGTGCGCCAGGCCGGTCTCGAACTCGGTGTTCAGCCGGTCCAGCTCCTTCACCAGGGCGGCGGTGTTCTTCCTGTAGTCGGCCGCGTGCTTCGGGTCGGCCTTCTCGAAGGCCTTGCCGACGCCCTCGGCGACCTGGGCGTAGCGCACCGGGTCGAGCCAGATGTGCGGGTCCTTGCCCGCCTCCTCGCCGTGTTCGTGGTCGTCGTGCCCGGCCGCGTGGCCGCCGACCTCGTTGCCGTGGTGCTCCAGCGTGGTCAGGGAGGCCGCGTCGATCTTCGTGTCCACCGGGGACTGGTCGACGGCCTTGTCGACGGAGGGCTGGAGGTTCTTCAGGTACAGGACCGCGTCGGACTCCTCCAGGGAGGCGATCTGCCGGGTGCTGAGCTCCAGGTCGTGCGGTTCCTGGCCGGGGGAGGTGAGGGTGGTGACGTGGACGTGCTGCCCGCCGATCCGCTCGGCGAGGAAGGTCATCGGGTAGAACGACGCGACGACGTCGAACTTGGCGGTGTTGCCGGCTCCCGCCGCGTCGCCGGAGCAGCCGGCGAGGGCGGCGGCCCCGAGGGAGGTGACCGCGGCCAGCGCGGCGGTGGGTATGAGGCGTCGTCGTACGTTCATGACAGTCATTTTCAACAAACATGGAAACCGTTGTCAACAACGCTCGCCATACGGTCTGTACCGGGGCCGATTTGGTCGTGGGGGAGCCTGCGCCGGTAACCTGAATCATTCGCTGGAAGCATCTCGCTTCAACGCCCGTCGTCGTAATGAAGAGAGCACCGTGGCCGCCGACAAGATCGACACCATCGTCAGCCTGAGCAAGCGCCGTGGCTTCGTTTTCCCCTGCAGTGAGATCTACGGCGGCCAGCGTGCCGCCTGGGACTACGGACCGCTGGGTGTCGAGCTCAAGGAGAACATCAAGCGCCAGTGGTGGCGCTACATGGTGACGTCGCGCGAGGACGTGGTCGGCATCGACTCGTCCGTCATCCTGGCTTCCGAGGTCTGGGTGGCCTCCGGCCACGTCGCCACCTTCACGGACCCGCTGACCGAGTGCACCTCGTGTCACAAGCGGTTCCGCGCCGACCACCTGGAGGAGGCGTACGAGGAGAAGAAGGGCCACGCCCCGGCGAACGGCCTCGCGGACGTCAACTGCCCGAACTGCGGCAACAAGGGCCAGTTCACCGAGCCCAAGCAGTTCTCCGGCCTGCTGTCCACCCACCTCGGCCCGACCCAGGACTCCGGCTCCGTCGCCTACCTGCGCCCCGAGACCGCCCAGGGCATCTTCACCAACTTCGCCCAGGTGCAGACCACCTCGCGCCGCAAGCCGCCGTTCGGCATCGCCCAGATGGGCAAGTCGTTCCGCAACGAGATCACGCCGGGCAACTTCATCTTCCGCACCCGCGAGTTCGAGCAGATGGAGATGGAGTTCTTCGTCAAGCCGGGCGAGGACGAGCAGTGGCAGGAATACTGGATGGAGCAGCGCTGGAACTGGTACACCGGCCTGGGTCTCCGTGAGGAGAACATGCGCTGGTACGAGCACCCGAAGGAGAAGCTCTCCCACTACTCCAAGCGCACCGCCGACATCGAGTACCGCTTCCGGTTCGGCGGCAGCGAGTGGGGCGAGCTGGAGGGCGTCGCCAACCGCACCGACTACGACCTCTCCGCGCACGCCCAGGCCTCCGGCCAGGACCTCTCCTACTTCGACCAGGAGGCCGGCGAGCGCTGGACGCCGTACGTCATCGAGCCGGCGGCGGGTGTCGGCCGCACCATGCTGGCCTTCCTGCTCGACGCCTACGTCGAGGACGAGGCGCCGAACGCCAAGGGCAAGATGGAGAAGCGCACCGTGCTGCGGCTCGACCACCGCCTCGCCCCGGTGAAGGTGGCCGTGCTCCCGCTGTCCCGCAACCCGGAGCTGTCGCCGAAGGCCAAGGGTCTCGCCCAGGCGCTGCGGCAGAACTGGAACATCGAGTTCGACGACGCCGGCGCCATCGGCCGCCGCTACCGCCGTCAGGACGAGATCGGTACGCCGTACTGCGTGACCGTCGACTTCGACACCCTCGAGGACAACGCCGTCACCGTGCGCGAGCGTGACTCGATGAAGCAGGAGCGCGTGTCGCTCGACCAGATCGAGGGCTACCTGGCGCAGCGTCTGCTGGGCGCCTAGTCACACCGCCGAATGCCGGGCGGGCCGATGTCGGCCCGCCCGGCATTCGCGTGTCCGCACCCGCTCAACGGCCCTGGAGGGCCTTGACGTTGTCGCCGAACGTCCAGTTCTTCGAGCCGTCCCAGTTCAGGGACCAGGTCATCAGGCCCTTGAGCGAGGTGCCGTAGTTCCGCCAGGCCTGGGAGACCAGGGACGGGGACATGTAGCCGCCGCCCGCGCCGGGCTGGGCGGGCAGGCCCGGGACCTGCTTGTCGTAGGGCACCTTGATCGTCGTGCCCTGCACCACCAGGCCCTTGTTCAGGCAGTCGGTCTGCGCGGTGAAGCCCTGCACGGTGCCCGCCGAGTAGGAGTCGCCGGAGCAGCCGTACATGCTGCCGTTGTAGTACTGCATGTTCAGCCACCACAGGCGGCCGTTGTCCGCGTACTTCTTGATGACGGGCAGGTACGCGCCCCAGATCGAGCCGTAGGTGACGCTGCCGCCGGTGACGTACGCCGTCTCCGGGGCCATCGTCAGGCCGAAGTTCGAGGGCATCTGGGCGAGGATCCCGTCGATGATGCGGATCAGGTTGGTCTGGGACGCGGACAGCTGGTTGATGTTGCCGCTGCCGACCAGGCCCGTCTCGATGTCGATGTCGATGCCGTCGAAGTTGTACTTCTTCAGGATCGGCACGATGGTCGCCACGAACCGGTCGGCGACCGTCTGGGACGACAGGTCGATGCCGGCCGCCGCGCCGCCGATGGACAGCAGGATCGTCTGGCCGGACGCCTTGGCCTGGCACATCTCGGCGGGCGTGGCCACCTTGACGCCGGCGTCCATGCCGTCCTCCCACAGCGCGGTGCCGTCGGAGCGGATCACCGGGAACGCCGCGTTGATCACGTTGTAGCCGTGGGCGGCGATGCGGGAGTCGGTGATCGGGGTCCAGCCGAAGGGCGGGTGGACGCCGTTGGCGGAGCCGTCCCAGTTCTCCCAGTAGCCCTGGAGCACCTTGCCCGCCGGCCTGGACTTCACCGCGCAGGTGTCGGCGGCGGCGGAGGCGGACGCGGCGGGCGCGCTGGCGATCGCGAGCGGGGCGAGGACGGCGCCGGTCAAGGCGGCGGTGAGCAGGCGCAGGGTGCGGCGGAGCATCGGGCCTCCCGGTGGGGGTTCGGGTCGATGGGGATGTCGCAGACATGACACTGCGCTGGTCCAGACCATTCGTCAAGAGGTCTGGACCATGACGTCGGCGAACACTGTTGGAATGACAGATATTGAAATCTGTCAGCTGTCATGTCACAGTGGGGGCATGACGATGCGAACCCGAAACCTCGGCACCACCGGCCCCCGGGTCTCCGCCCTCGGCCTCGGCTGCATGGGCATGTCCGGCATGTACGGCGAGGCGGACCGCGCCGAGTCGATCGCCACCCTGCACGCGGCCCTGGAGGCCGGCGTGACCCTGCTCGACACCGGCGACTTCTACGGCATGGGCCACAACGAACTGCTGATCAACGAGGCGCTGCGCACGGCCCCGGCCGAACTCCGTGAGAACGCGCTGGTCAGCGTGAAGTTCGGCGCCCTGCGCGGCCCGGACGGCGACTGGTACGGCTTCGACGGCCGCCCGGCCGCCGTGAAGAACTTCGCCGCCTACTCCCTCCAGCGCCTCGGCGTCGACCACATCGACGTCTACCGCCCGTCCCGGCTCGACCCGGACGTGCCGATCGAGGAGACCGTCGGCGCCATCGCCGAACTGGTCGAGAAGGGCTGGGTGCGGCACATCGGGCTCAGCGAGGTCGGCGTGGACACCATCCGCCGGGCCGCCGCCACCGCCCCCATCGCCGACCTCCAGATCGAGTACGCGCTCATCTCCCGGGGCCCCGAGCGGCAGATCCTGCCCACCCTGCGGGAGCTGGGCATCGCCGTCACCGCGTACGGCGTGCTCTCGCGCGGGCTCCTCTCCGGCCATGTCTCGGCCGGCCAGGGCTTCGCCGCGAACGACTTCCGGGCCCACTCGCCCCGCTTCCAGGGCGACAACCTCCGGCACAACCTCACCCTGGTCGAGTCCCTGCGCAAGATCGCGGAGGAGAAGGGTGTCTCCGTCGCGCAGATCGCCATCGCCTGGGTGCTCTCCCGGGGCGAGGACATCGTGCCGCTGGTCGGCGCCCGCACCCGGGAGCGGCTCGGCGAGGCCCTCGGCGCGCCGGACGTGACCCTGGAGGAGGCCGACCTCGCCGCCATCGAGGCCGCGGTGCCGGCGGACGCGGCGGCCGGCGACCGGTACGCGGCGGAGCAGATGGCCATGCTCGACAGCGAACGCTGACCGGCGTGCCGGGTACCGTCTAGGCATGCCATCGACCAGCGAGACCCTGACCGCCGAGCGCATCCTCGAAGCCACCGAGGAGGTGCTGCGCCGCCACGGCCCGGCCAAGGCCACCGTGGTCGACGTGGCCCGCGCGCTCGGCGTCAGCCATGGCAGCGTCTACCGGCACTTCCGCACCAAGGCGGCGCTGCGCGAGGCGGTCACCAAGCGCTGGCTGGACCGCACCTCCGAGCGGCTCGCCGGCATCGCCGCAGCCGGGGACCGCGCGCCCGAGCAGCGGCTGCGGGACTGGCTCGCGGCCCTCTTCGAGGCCAAGCGGCACAAGGCGGGCGACGATCCCGAGCTGTTCGCCACGTACACGGTGCTGGTCGACGAACTGGGGGGCGTGGTCCACGACCACATCGCCGACCTCACCGGCCAGCTCACCCGGATCATCACGGCGGGCACGGAGTCGGGCGACTTCACCGTCCCCGACCCGGCCACGGCGGCCCGCGCCGTCTTCCAGGCAACGGGCCGCTTCCACGACCCGGCCTACGCCCGCGAGTGGACGGCCCCCGGGATCGAGGGCGAGTTCGACGCGGTGGTGGGGTTGCTGGTGCGGGGGTTGAGGGCGGCGGGGTAGGAACCTCCCGGGACAGCCGCCCGCCACCGCCCGGCCGCCGGGCCGGCACGGGGTCGCCCGGCGGGCCGGGCCGTATCCGCTCGCCGGGAACGCCTCCCACCTCGTCGTCCCGGTCAGGGCCGGTGCCCCCTGGAGCGGGGCATACTCGGCGGATGTCCCGACCAGGAGGCGGCGTGATCATCCTTGAGCCCGAGACCATCCATACCGACCGGCTGGCCCTGCTTCCCTTGCGGGTCGAGCACGCCGGGGAGATGGCCGTGGTGATGTCCGATCCCGGCCTGCACGCCTTCATCGGCGGCACACCGGACACCGCCCGGGAACTGCGCGCCCGCTACGAACGCCTGGTGGCCGGCTCGCCCCGCCCCGGCGAAGCCTGGTGCAACTGGGTCATCCGGCTCCGGGACGCGGACTGTCTGACCGGCTACGTCCAGGCGACGGTCACCGCCGACGACCGCGGGGCCGCCGCGGAGATCGCCTGGGTGGTGGGGACGCCCTGGCAGCGGCGCGGCATCGCCACCGAAGCCGCCCGGGGTCTCGTCGCCTGGCTCCGGAAGCACCCGGTGCACACGGTCACCGCCCACATCCACCCGGACCACGAGGCATCCGCCGCCGTCGCCACCGCGGCCGGCCTCACCCCCACCGGTCAGTGGCACGACGGCGAGATCGGATGGCAGCTGACGACCGGCTGACCACACACCTCCACGATCTCGGCGAACCTTCCGCGCACAGGGGCGCACGGGGTGGGCATCGTCGTGCCCCCTTCGCACCCGTGTGCGCCTTACGCCCGCGGCAGCGGCAGGGCGATCCTGGCCGGCAGGAGCGGCACCCCAAGGGGAGTGTTCTCATGACTGCGGCCGACCCCGGTGACAACTCCATGACGCCGGCCGACCCCGGTGACACCTCGGCTACGCCGGCCCACCCCGGTGGCGACTCCGCGGGCCCGGCCCGCCCCCCGGACCCGCCACCGCACCCCCCGTGGTGGAGGAAATGGCTCAGCGGCCCGGCGGCGCTGGCGTACGCGGTCGCCATCGTCGGTGCGGGGGCCGCCGCCGTGATGACCCCGCTCGGGGAGCACGTGCTGGGCTCGCTGTTCGACGGGCCGGCCTGCCCGGGGGACGGAGACGCCTGCGAGGGCAAGAACCCGCAGAACCAGGGGTGCGGCGAGGACGCGCGCACCTTCAAGCCCGCCGTGGACAATCCCGCGCTGCTCCAGATCCGCTACAGCGAGGACTGCGAGGCGGTCTGGGCGAAGATCGAGCAGGGCAACCCCGGCGACCAGGTGACGGTCCGCGTCACGGGCGGCACGACGCGCAGCGCCGAGATCGAGTACGACAACGACCAGTTCACCCACATGGTGTCGGTCCCCGACGGCGAGTTCCAGGTCACCGCGTGCGCGCTGCCGAAGGCCGGTGGCGCCAGTCACTTCGAGCGGTACTGCATCCACGCGACCGAGGCCACCGCCTGGCGGTGACCGCCCGGGTCAGGCCCCCTCCGACGCCGTCCGCGCGACCGGGCGCATCTCCGCCGTCTCCAGGCTCGCCGCCGTCCGCTCGGCCGTGCGGCGGGCCCAGCGGCCGCTGGTCAGCAGGCCGAGGACCAGGACCGCCAGGCCGCAGCCGGTGAGGATCCACCAGCCGGGGCGGGCGGCCGTGACGAACGCCTCGCGGTACGGCGACGAGCCGATGCCGGAGGCGAGGGCCGCGCCGACCACCGCGACGCCGAGCGTCGAGCCCAGCTGCCGGCTGGTGGAGGCGACGGCGGCGGCGACCCCGGCCTGCGCGCGCGGCATGCCCGACACGGCCGTGTTGGTGATCGGCGCGTTCACGAAGCCGAAGCCGATGCCGAACAGGACGTAGCCGAGCAGCAGGGTCGCGTCCGCCGTCTCCGCCTCGAACGCGGCGAACAGGACCCCGCTCGCGGTCATCGCCACACCCGCCACCAGCAGGGAGATCCGGGGACCGCGGCTGCCGACCAGACGGCCGGACAGCGGGGCGCACAGGAACGTCGGCACGGCCATCGGCAGCATCCACAGGCCCGCGTGCAGGGCGTCGAGGCCGCGCACGTTCTGCAGGTACAGGGTGGACAGGAACAGGAAGCCGCCCAGCGACGCGAACGCGCTGATCGCGATCACGGTGGCGCCGCTGAACGGGGCCGAGCGGAAGAAGCGCACGTCGATCAGGGGTTCGGCGCGCCGGGGCTCGTACCAGAGGAGCGCCAGCAGGGCGGCCGCGGCGATCGCGGCGAAGGGCAGGACCCGGCCGGCGCCGGACTCCGGTGCCTCGATGATCGCGTACGTCAGCGCGCCGAAGAGGGCGATCACCAGCAGCTGGCCGACCGGGTCGGGGCGGCGGGCGCGGGGCGCGCGGGACTCGGGGACGAGGCGCAGGGTGAGCAGGAGGGCCGCCAGGCCGACCGGGAGGTTGACCCAGAAGATGGCGCGCCAGCTCACCGACTGCACCAGTAGCCCGCCCACCAGCGGGCCCGCCGCCATGGCGATGCCGACGACCGCGCCCCACACGCCGATCGCGCGGGCGCGTTCGCGGGGGTCGGTGAAGGTGTTGGTGATGATGGACATGGCGACCGGGTTGAGCATCGAGCCGCCCACCGCCTGCACCATGCGGAACACGACGAGCAGTTCCAGGTTCGGGGCGAGGGAGCAGAGCACCGAGCCCGCGGTGAACACCGCCAGGCCCGCCATGAAGACGCGCTTGCGGCCGATCCGGTCGGCCGTGGAGCCGGCGAGCATCAGCAGCGAGGCCAGGACGAGCGTGTAGGCGTCGATCGTCCACTGCAGTCCGGAGGTGGTGGCGTCCAGGTCGCGCTGCATCGCGGGCAGCGCCACGTTCAGCGCGGTGGTGTCCAGGCTCACGATCAGCAGGCTCATGCAGCAGATCGCGAGCACGAGCATGCGTCGGCGATGGCTCAACTCGGGCATGACCGTCATCGTACGCCGATTTCGATAGTGCGTCTAACTAATGACCCATGCACGGGGTGCCGCACGGATCTCCCGGCCGCCGGACCGGCGCCCCGCCGGGTGAGGGACAATGGAGCCTTGCCCCTGTCGCCGTAGATCCGTCCCGGAGCCCTGACGATGACCCAGCCTCTGTCCATCGGACCGCACGCCGTGACGCCGCCCGTCGTGCTCGCACCCATGGCGGGGATCACCAACGCGCCCTTCCGCACGCTGTGCCGGGAGTTCTCGGGCGGCAAGGGACTCTTCGTCAGCGAGATGATCACCACCCGGGCGCTGGTCGAGCGCAACGAGAAGACCATGCAGCTGATCAGGTTCGACGCGAGCGAGCGGCCGCGCTCGATCCAGCTGTACGGCGTCGACCCCGCGACCGTCGGCAAGGCCGTCCGCATGATCGCGGAGGAGGACCTCGCCGACCACATCGACCTGAACTTCGGCTGCCCGGTGCCGAAGGTGACGCGCAAGGGCGGCGGCTCCGCGCTGCCGTTCAAGCGGAACCTGCTGCGGGCCATCCTGCGCGAGGCGGTCTCCGGCGCCGGCGACCTGCCGGTGACCATGAAGATGCGCAAGGGCATCGACGACGACCACATCACCTACCTCGACGCCGGCCGCATCGCCGTCGAGGAGGGGGTGACCGCCATCGCGCTGCACGGCCGTACCGCCGCCCAGCACTACGGCGGCACCGCCGACTGGGAGGCCATCGCCCGGCTGAAGGAGCACGTGCCGGAGATCCCGGTGCTCGGCAACGGCGACATCTGGTCGGCCGAGGACGCGCTGCGGATGGTGCGGGAGACCGGCTGCGACGGGGTCGTCGTCGGCCGGGGGTGCCTGGGCCGGCCGTGGCTGTTCGCCGACCTGGTGGCCGGGTTCGAGGGCCGCACGGAGGACTTCGTGCGGCCCACCCTGCGGGAGGTCGCCGACGTCATGGTCCGGCACGCCACGCTGCTCGGGGAGTGGAGCGGCGACGAGTCCAAGGGCGTGGTGGACTTCCGCAAGCACGTCGCCTGGTACCTGAAGGGCTTCGCGGTCGGCTCCGAGATGCGCAAGCGGCTCGCGATCACCTCGTCGCTCGCGGAGCTGCGGGCCGGGCTGGACGAGCTGGACCTCGGCCAGCCGTGGCCGGCCGGGGCGGAGGGGCCGCGCGGGCGTACGTCCGGCAACAACCGGGTGGTGCTGCCCGACGGGTGGCTGAAGGACCCGTACGACTGCTCGGGTGTCGGCGAGGACGCGGAGCTGGACACGTCCGGGGGCTGACCGGGCTCGGGCCGGCCGCCCCCGGCCCGGTCGGCGGGGGAGCGGGGCGCCGTCACTTCTTCCCCGGCGCCGGTGTCGAGCCGTACGCCCTCAGGAAGCGGTCGCGGAAGGCGCTCATCCTCCAGACCGGGGCGTCGTGGGCGGGGCGCAGGCCCTCGGTCCAGTGCCACCCGGCGATCCTGTCCAGCAGCTTGGGGTCCTTGGCGACGAGCGACACCGGCACGTCCCGGCTCGCGTGGCGGCCGCTGACCCGGGCGATGGGCTGGTGGTCGCCGAGGAAGACCAGCACGGTGTCCTTCGTGCCGTAGCGCGCCAGCCACTCGGTGAGCGCGGTCACCGAGTAGCGGATCGACCTGCCGTACTCCTCACGGGACCTGGTGGTGTCGGCGATGACGTCCGCCGCCCTGCTGCCCGCCGCCTCGATGTCCCCGAAGACCGAGCCGTCCCCGAGCCGGTCCCAGTCCACCATCGTCGGCAGCGGTGCCCAGGGCTGATGGCTGGAGGTCAGGACGAGCAGCGACATCCGCCCCTTCCCGGTCGCCGGCCGCCTGCCGTGCACCCGGTCCTGGTACTGCTGGAGCGCGTACTGGTCGGGCATGGTCGACCAGCTGAACCTCGGCCCCCGGTAGCCCAGTCCGAAGGCGTCGTAGACCTTGTCCAGGCCGTACCACCTCTGCTCCGGCCAGTCCTTGCGGACACCCGGCATCACCCCGACCGTCTCGAACGCGCCGGTCTTCCGGAACGCCCCCGTCAGGCTGAGGCGGTCACTCGCCATGACCGTGCGGTAGCGCTGCTGGTTGCCGATCCACAGGCCCGACATGGCGGTGGAGTGGCCCAGCCAGCTGTTGCCGCCGTACGTCGCCGAGGTCAGCCAGCCGCTGCGGGCGTGGAAACCGGCGTCGGCCAGGGCCTTGGTGCGGGCGGCGAGCATCCGGTCCACGGCGGGCGCCGTGACCGGGTCCTCGATCGCGCTGCGGCCGTAGCTCTCGACGAACGTGAAGATCACGTCCTTGCCGCGCAGATCGGGCACGAGCCGGTCGCCCGGGGTGTTCCCGAACGCGTCGGCCCGGGCCTCCTTCTGGAACCCGGCCTCGTCCCGCAGGGTGCGGGAGACCCGGTGGACCTGGTCGCGCAGCGCGGTCACGGTGCGGTGGGAGGCGAGCGGCACGGCCGCCGGCTGGAGGCCGAGCGAGGCGCAGGCGACCCACGCGAGGGCGGCGGCCAGGGTGCCGCGGCGGGCGGTGCCCCGGTGGCGGGCGAGCAGCCCGGCCAGCCGGACCGCGGACAGGGCCAGCAGCACGAAGAGCAGCATGACCAGGGCGACCGCCCCGGCCGCGGCGGCGAGGGCGGCTCCCCGGCCGAGGGAGTCCTCCAGGTAGGACCGCGCGTCCCCGAGCAGGCTCCAGTCCAGCACCACGTCGAACGTCCGGCCGAGGTACTGCTCGAACCCCATGTCCAGCGCGTTCAGCACGGTCAGCGCCGCGAGCAGCACCCCGCAGACCGCCGCCACCGCCGCCCGGGGCCGGCGCGGCAGCGCCGGCAGCACCGCCGCCCCGACGACGGCCTCCGCCGGTATCCGCACGAAGGCGGCGGGCCCGAGCCGGTCCAGGGAGTCCGGCAGCACGAGCGCCCCGAGCACGAGCAGGGCGGCGAACCCGGTCAGGACGCCGGACAGCGCCCGCGCCCCGCCCGGCCACCGCCACCGCGCACCGCGTACGGCGGACTCCTGCGGCCCGGCTGTCCCGGCTTCGACCACGACTGACTGACGCATGCCCCTCGGTACGGCTCGCGGCGGACCGCCGTTCACCGGGGGGCGCGGGACATCGTGCGCTCAGGCGCCCCCCACCGCCGTCAACAGGGCCAGCGGTGCCGCGGCGGAACGGGACTCGCGGCCGCAGGCGTGCGGGTACGGGACCGGCTCGCCGTGGGTGTCGCGTCCGTATCCGGCCCAGGCCTCCGGCAGCCGGTACCCCGTCGCCGCCGCCGCGTCGACCAGCGCGTGGGCCACCGTGCGGGCCTCGTCGTGCAGGCCGTAGCGCGCGAGGCCGAGCGTGATCAGCGCGTTGTCGTGCGGCCAGACCGAGCCGCGGTGGTAGGACAGCGGGTGGTAGGCCGCCTGCCCGGAGGCCACCGTGCGCACGCCCCAGCCGGAGAAGAAGTCCGGCTCCAGCAGCCGCCGGCCCACCACCTCGCCGTACTCCTTGTCCAGCAGCCCCGACCACAGCAGGTGCCCGGCGTCGGAGGCGAGCGCGTCTATGCGGCGGCCCTGCCCGTCCAGCGCCAGCGCGGGGAACGACTGCTCCCGCATCCAGAAGTCCCGCTGGAACCGGTCCCGCAGATCGGCCGCCGCCTGCTCCAGCAGCGCCGCGTACGTCTCGTCGCCCCACACCCCGCGCGCCACCGACGCCGTGCGGCGCAGCGCGTCGTACGCGTAGCCCTGCGCGCCCGCCGCCATCACCGCGCCGGTGGGCCGGGTGCCGTCGGCGCAGCAGATCGCGCCGGGGGAGTCCTTCCAGTTCTGGTTGGCGAGGCCGCCCTTGTCGGCGCGGTAGACGAGATAGCCGCGCGAGGTGAGCCCGCCGTGGTCGAGCATCCAGCCGACGGCGGCCCGGGCGTGCGGCTCCAGCCGGCGGGCCAGGGCCGTGTCGCCGGTCTGGTCGACGTACGCGCCGAGCAGGACCAGGAACAGCGGGGTGGCGTCCACCGAGCCGTAGTAGCGGCCGAACGGCACCTGCCCGAAGTGGGCCAGCTCCCCGTGCCGCACCTCGTGCACGATCTTGCCGGGCTGGGCCACCGGGGAGTCGCCGGCCCCGGTCGCCTGAGTGGCGGCCAGGGCGAGCAGGGTGGCGGCGGCCGGCCCCGGGCGGTAGGGCAGGGTGAACAGGGAGGTCAGCAGCGCGTCCCGGCCCAGCAGGGTGAGGAACCAGGGCGCGCCGGCCGCCGGGACGCGCAGTTCCTCGCCGTCCGGTCCGCCGGCCGGCACCTGGAGCGCGGCGAGGTCGGCGAGGCCCCGGACGCAGGCCGCGGCCAGCTCCGGCCAGCCGGCCGGGAAGGCCACGCCCTGGGTGAACTCCTCCTCCTTCGCGCGTAACTGGCGGTGGACGGCGGCGGGGTCGCGGGGCACGCGCAGGGCGCGCCGCTCGCCGTGCGGACGGGCGATCACCCGCAGCACCAGCTCGGTCGTGCCGTGCGGCGCGAGGTCGAGGACCCACACCAGGCGGCGGGCGCCGGTGCCGGTCTCCTCCACGGCGTCCGGGGCGGGGTCGGCCGTGATCGTCGTGCAGGACCGCCAGTCGCCCCGGCGGTAGGCGAACTCGATGCCGTCGGACAGGACGTGACGGGAGCGCACGGCGCCGGACTTGACGTAGGTGCGGTGGTCGGAGCGGAGTTCGAACTGGTCGGTGAAGTCGGCGTCGACGGTGAGCGCGAGCCGGACGGTGGTGGGCACCGGGCGGTTGCTGGTGATCCGCAGCGACTCCACGAACGAGCTGTCGCCGACGGCCTGTTCGCGGAAGACGGTGTGGGCCGGCGGTTCCTGCCGGCCGCCGCGCGGGACCAGCACGCAGCGGATCTCGTCCCCGTCCGTCACCGGGCTGAGCACCTCGGGCACCGCCCCGTCGACGGTGAGCTGCCAGCGGCTGAGGTGCCGGGCGTCCCGGACGAACAACCCGTCCGGGGAGCCGTTGCCGCGTACCCCGCTGATGTCGCCGCGGTCGCCCACGGCGGCGAAGGTGGCGCCGTGCACGAGCAGATGATGCCGGTCCGTCATCCCCGGTCCCCTCCCTTGTCCTTGCTGTCGAACGTGCCGGTGCCGAGCCTGGACACGCCCCTTGGAGGGCTCTTGTCCGGCCCTTGACTCTCGTGCGGTACGCGCTCGCGGTGGTACAGGTCCAGCGCGAGCGACGCCGTCCAGCTGAAGCCGGTCGCCCCGCAGGGCTCGCCGGTGTACGGGTCGACGTACTCGGCGAAGCCGGTGGCGCCGGCCAGCTCCAGGAACGCCGCGCGCAGGGCGTCGGCCGCCACCGTCTCGCCGTGCGTCCGCAGCCCGCGCTCCAGCAGCCAGCCGGTGTTGAACCAGGCCGGGCCGCGCCAGTACCGGTGCGGGTCGAAGGCCTCCCCGAGCAGGTCGTAGCTCGGCACCAGCAGGGTGCGGTCGCCGAGCGAGAAGTGCGGTCCGCGCAGGGTGTCCACCAGTGCGGCGGCCACGGCGCGGGGCAGGCCGGGCACGAGCAGCGGGACGAGCCCGGAGACCGAGCGCTCGGGCCGCGGTCCGCCGCCGCCCCGCAGGTCCCGGCACAGGAACATCCCGGCGGACGGTTCCCACAGCCGCTCCACCAGGGCCGCCGTCAGCCGCTCGGCGCGCTCCCGGCGGGCGGCGCCGGTCGCGCCCAGCTCCTCGGCGATCCTCGCGAGGGCGTGCTCGGAGACGATCAGCAGGGCGTTGAACGACGGGTCCTCCACGGCGAACTCCCCGCCCCCGTCGGCGTATCCACCGTCCCGGTAGTCGGCGGCCAGCCGTACGTACCTGCCGTAGTCCAGGTCCGTCGGCCGGTCCTCCGCCGCGCCGTGGTCGAGGTCGGCGCGGCGGAAGGAGCGGGCCGGGGCCGGGGTGATCCGGGCCAGCGGGGCGTCCCAGCAGGGGCTGTTGTCCATGCCCTGCTCCCACGGGTGCACCACGGACACCAGCCCGGCGCCGCCGAGGTCCCGCCGGTGCAGCAGGTACCGGTGCCAGGCGGCCAGCCTCGGATAGACCCGGGCCAGGAAGCCGCGGGCGCGGGACAGGGCGGGATCGGCGCGGTGCACCAGCCAGGCGGCGAGCGCGTGCACCGGTGGCTGCACGATGCCGGAGGTCTGTACGGTGCGCGGAGCGCCCGCGGTGCGCCCGGCGGTGGAGGAGCGCCAGAAGTCGGGGCTCGGGAAGTAGGCGTCGAGCGGGACGGAGGGGTTGAAGACGATGTGCGGGACGCGCCCGTCGGCCCACTGCGCTGCCAGCAGCGTCTCCAGCTCCGTCTGGGCCCGCGCCGGCGAGACGTGCCGCAACCCGATGGCGATGAACGCCGAGTCCCAGGACCACTGGTGCGGGTACAGCTTCCGGGACGGGACCGTCGAGGCGCCCGTCCAGTTGGCCTCCAGCACCCGGGCGGCCCTGACGTGCGGAAACGCCGAAGCGGTCGGTGGATCGTATGCGATCTCGTACGGGAAGGGACGGCTGCTGACCTGGGCGGTGCGATCCACTCGGGGCTCCCCGATGACGTTCGGCCGGCCCGGTTCGGCTGCGGCCACCGTAGGGTTACGTCTATTTAACACGCAAAACTCAATATGTAATGCAAGCTGGAGAAACACAAGGGGGTGCGCATGACCGGACGTCCGGGAAGGGCCGGCAGGAGCGGAGGCCAGGCGGGAGCCGGCGATCTGCTCGCCCTCGTGCGCAACGGCCGGGCCGTGACGCGCGGGGCGCTCCAGCAGGCGACCGGGCTGTCCCGGGCCACCGTGGGCCAGCGCCTGGACCGGCTGTTCCGGGCGGGCTGGCTGCGCGAGGGCGCGGGCGGCCCGGTCGACTCGCCGCTCGGCGGACGCCCTTCCATCACCCTGGAGTTCGACGACTCCCACGCCGTGGTCCTCGCCGCCGACCTGGACACCCGGCACGCCCGCGCGGCCGTGCTCTCGCTGACCGGCGAGATCCTGGCGGAGCACGCCGGCACGCTGGTGGTGGAGGAGGGGCCGGAGGCGGTCCTCGGCGAACTGGGCGGCTGGTTCGGGGAGTTGCTGGTCAAGGCCGGGCACCCGGCCGAGGAGGTGTGCGGGATCGGGATCGCGGTGCCGGGCCCGGTGGACAGCGAGACCGGCCGGGTGGTGCAGCCGCCGATCATGCCGGGCTGGGACGGGTACGACATCCGCAGCCGGATGTCCCGCGTCTTCACCGAGCGCACCGGGGCGCCCGCGGTGCCGGTGCTGGTCGACAACGACGCGAACCTCATGGCCTACGGCGAGCAGCGCACCGGCTATCCCGGCTGCACGGCCTTCGTGCTGGTCAAGGTGTCCACCGGCATCGGCGCCGGGGTGGTGGTGGACGGCTCGATCTACCGGGGCGTGGACGGCGGCGCGGGCGACATCGGGCACATCCGGGTCGGCGCCGACGCCCTGTGCCGGTGCGGTTCGCGGGGCTGCCTCGCGGCGGTCGCCAGCGGCGGCGCGGTGGCCCGGCGGCTGGCGGCGGCCGGGGTGCCGGCCGCCTCCGGCTCGGATGTGCGGGACCTGCTCGCGGCGGGGCACCCGGAGGCCGCGGCGCTGGCGCGGGAGGCCGGGCGCCGGGTCGGGGACGTGCTGGCGACGGTGGTGACCCTGCTGAACCCGGGCGTACTGATGATCGCGGGCGACCTGGCCGGGACGCCCTTCCTGACCGGTGTGCGCGAGCTGCTCTACCAGCGGGCGCTGCCCCGCTCCACGGCCCACCTGGACGTGGTCACCTCCCGGCTCGGCGACCGGGCGGGGCTGGTCGGGGCCGGGGCCCTGGTGGTGGAGCACCTGTACGCGCCGGAGCGGGTGGAGGAGCGGCTCGCGGCGATGGGGATGTGAGGGGGAGGGCGTGACGGGGGTCTGCGCGATGGGGGTCTTTCCGCTTCCGACTGGTGTCCGAGGCGTCGTCCGCATGGTGGAATCCGGCGGCCTGTGGCAGCGTGATTCTCGCCACCCTTGATACGGGTAGCGCTCAGATGAGCGGATCTTGCGCGACTGCACTTCTCCAAGGGGTGGCACTGGGTGCCACCCCTTGATCGTTCAGCGATCGAAATCAGTCGTGTCAGTGGATGCTCATGTGAGCGGAAAACCGCGCCTATGGGCACTGTTGCGTTCAAGAAGTGAAAACATAAACCCGGCCAGGCTTGCCAAGCTTTGACTTTCGATCCGCTGGCGGACGGGTGGTTACAGGCGCATGACGGGCAAGTAGACGTACCCAACCACCTTCGATCTGGGTATGTTCCTCGCCGTCAGGGCAGCCACCGTGGCCTCAAGGAGTCGAGACCCGTGTCGGAAAACAAAGAACCCCACGCGCCGAAGTTCGTTTACGACTTCACCGAGGGCAACAAGGACCTCAAGGACCTTCTCGGTGGCAAGGGTGCCAATCTCGCCGAGATGACCAACCTCGGTCTGCCGGTCCCTCCCGGCTTCACCATCACCACGGAGGCCTGCAAGGTCTACCTGGACAGTGGCGAGGAACCGGCGGCACTGCGTGACGAGGTCAGCGCGCACCTGGACGCCCTGGAACAGAAGATGGGCAAGAAGCTGGGCCAGGCGGACGACCCGCTGCTGGTCTCGGTCCGCTCCGGCGCCAAGTTCTCCATGCCCGGCATGATGGACACCGTCCTGAACATCGGCCTGTCGGACGCGTCCGTGCAGGGCCTGGCCGCCCAGGCCGGCGACGAGCGGTTCGCCTGGGACTCCTACCGCCGCCTCATCCAGATGTTCGGCAAGACCGTCCTCGGCGTCGACGGCGACCTCTTCGAGGAGGCCCTCGACAAGGCCAAGGCCGCCAAGAAGGTCACGGTCGACACCGACCTGGAGGCCGCGGACCTGAAGAAGCTGGTCACCACCTTCAAGAAGATCGTCAAGAAGGAGGCCGGCCGGGAGTTCCCGCAGGACCCGCGCGAGCAGATGGACCTCGCGATCAAGGCGGTCTTCGACTCCTGGAACGGCGACCGCGCCAAGCTGTACCGCCGCCAGGAGCGCATCCCGCACGACCTGGGCACCGCCGTCAACGTCTGCTCGATGGTCTTCGGCAACCTCGGCCCCGACTCCGGCACGGGCGTCGCCTTCACCCGCGACCCCGCCTCCGGCCACCAGGGCGTCTACGGCGACTACCTGCAGAACGCGCAGGGCGAGGACGTGGTCGCGGGCATCCGCAACACCGTCCCGCTCGCCGAGCTGGAGCGGATCGACAAGAAGTCGTACGACCGGCTCATGCGGATCATGGAGACCCTGGAGAACCACTACAAGGATCTCTGCGACATCGAGTTCACCATCGAGCGCGGCCAGCTCTGGATGCTCCAGACCCGCGTCGGCAAGCGCACGGCGGGTGCGGCCTTCCGGATCGCCACCCAGCTGGTGGACCAGGGGCTGATCGACGAGACGGAGGCGCTCCAGCGCGTCACCGGCGCCCAGCTCGCCCAGCTGATGTTCCCGCGCTTCGACGAGGACGCCAAGGTCGAGCAGGTCGCCCGGGGCATCGCGGCCTCGCCGGGCGCGGCGGTCGGCAAGGCGGTCTTCGACTCGTACACCGCCGTCAAGTGGTCCCGCTCGGGCGAGAAGGTCATCCTGGTCCGCCGCGAGACCAACCCGGACGACCTGGACGGCATGATCGCGGCCGAGGGCATCCTGACCAGCCGCGGCGGCAAGACCTCCCACGCGGCCGTGGTCGCCCGCGGCATGGGCAAGACCTGTGTGTGCGGCGCGGAGGAGCTGGAGGTCGACACCAAGCGGCGCCGGATGACGGTCCCCGGCGGGCACATCGTCGAAGAGGGCGACGTGATCTCCATCGACGGCTCCACGGGCAAGGTCTACCTGGGCGAGGTCCCGGTCGTCCCGTCCCCGGTCGTGGAGTACTTCGAGGGCCGGATGCACCCGGGCGCCGACGACGCCGACGAGCTGGTGGAGGCCGTGCACCGCATGATGGCCTTCGCCGACCGCAAGCGCCGGCTGCGGGTACGGGCCAACGCCGACAACGCCGAGGACGCGCTGCGCGCCCGACGCTTCGGCGCCCAGGGCATCGGCCTGTGCCGCACCGAGCACATGTTCCTCGGCGACCGCCGCGAGCTGGTCGAACGCCTCATCCTCGCCGACACCGAGGAGGAGCGCGAGGCGTCCCTGAAGGGCCTGCTGCCGCTCCAGAAGCAGGACTTCGTGGAACTCTTCGAGGCGATGGACGGCCTGCCGGTGACGATCCGGCTGCTGGACCCCCCGCTGCACGAGTTCCTCCCCGACATCACGGAGCTGTCGGTCCGGGTGGCCCTCGCCGAGGCCCGGCAGGAGCCGCACGAGAACGAGCTGCGCCTGCTCCAGGCGGTGCACCGGCTGCACGAGCAGAACCCGATGCTGGGTCTGCGCGGCGTACGCCTCGGCCTGGCCATCCCCGGCCTGTTCACCATGCAGGTCCGCGCGATCGCGGAGGCGGCGGCCGAGCGCAAGGCGGCCAAGGGCGACCCGCGCGCGGAGATCATGATCCCGCTCGTCGGCACGGTCCAGGAGCTGGAGATCGTCCGCGAGGAGGCGGACCAGGTCATCGCCGAGGTCGAGGCGGCGACGGGGACGAGGCTCAAGCTCGCCATCGGCACGATGATCGAACTCCCGCGCGCCGCCCTGACGGCGGGCCAGATCGCCGAGGCGGCGGAGTTCTTCTCCTTCGGCACGAACGACCTGACGCAGACGGTGTGGGGCTTCAGCCGCGACGACGTGGAGGCCTCCTTCTTCACGGCGTACCTGGAGAAGGGCATCTTCGGCGTCAGCCCGTTCGAGACGATCGACAAGGACGGCGTGGGCTCCCTGGTGAAGGCGGCGGCGGAAGCCGGCCGGCGCACCCGCCCCGACCTCAAGCTGGGCGTCTGCGGCGAGCACGGCGGTGACCCGGAGTCGGTCCACTTCTTCCACGAGGCGGGCCTGGACTACGTCTCCTGCTCCCCGTTCCGCATCCCGGTCGCCCGCCTGGAGGCGGGCCGCGCGGCCACCCAGTCGGCGGGCAGCGACCACCGCTGACCCACCCCAGGCCCCGGAGCCGTCGCCGGTCCCCGACCCTCACCGATCGACGACGGCCCCGGCGCACGAAAGAGAGGGGGCGGCACCCCAGTGCGGGGGGTGCCGCCCCCTCGCGTGTTCCTCCGGCCCGGTCGCTCAGCCGGTCAGAACCCGCCGTCCGTGTTCACCGGCCCCGTCTGGAAGACCCCCGAGCAGGTCTTCCACGGTGCCGGGACCAGGGTCGCGGTGCGGGACGCCGGCGGGTAGACCCGGAGGTAGGCGCCGGTGCGTTCGCAGGGGCCGCCGACCGGGCCGTTGGTCGTGCGCAGGACCGCCGAGGCGGAGTGGCCGGGGGCGAGGGTGACGGTGCCGTAGCTCCGGCCGCTGTGCTTCGCCGCCGGGCCGACGCGGTGGTGGGCGCCGTCCACGGCGCTCACGCCCGGGTAGCCGCGCAGGGCGCACTTGGTGGTGCTCGTGTTGGTGAACCGGACCGGCCAGTACAGGGATCCGGCCGCGCCCTCCTTGGCGCCCATGGACAGGTACAGGTCGCTCACCGCGCAGGTCCGTATGGCGGTCGTGGTCCGGGCCGCCGCCGGTGTCGCGCTCCAGGCGGCCCCGGCGGCCGTGACGCCCAGCAGCGCGGCGGCCAGCGCGGTCACCGGGCCGCGCCCGCCGAGGGCCCGGGGGAGTCCCGCACGGCGCGGACGGGGGTCCGGGGTCGTCGGATTCGGCTTCTGATACATGGCACATCCTCCTTCTTCGGGGCGAAGGGGTGCATGAAGGTCACTGTGTTGGATGCGCCCCGGAGCGGAAAAGTTGTGCACCGGCACCGGGACACGGAATACGGGTGCCCACGGGACGGCGAACGCCGACACACGGCCGCAACGCGTCTTTCGTAATCGCCGCGCATGGTTGATCGTTGGGCCGTGCATCGATGACGGATGTCAGGGGGCACACGATGACGATCAGCCGCAGGACACTGCTGGCCGCGGGCGCGGGAGCGGGACTGCTCACGGCGTGCGGATCGAACACCGGGCGCGGGGGCGGCGGCTCCGGGCCCCGGCTTTCCCAGTGGTACCACCAGTACGGCGAGACGGGCACCGAACAGGCCGTCCAGCGCTACGCCGCCGCCTTCAAGAAGGCCGAGGTCTCGGTGCAGTGGCGGCCGGGCGACTACGACCAGCAGACCGCCGCCGCCCTGCTCACCGACTCCGGGCCCGACGTCTTCGAGGTCAACGGGCCCACCCTCGACCAGATCCGGGGCGGCCAGGTCCTCGATCTCACCGACCTGCTGGCGGGGGTGAGGGACGACTTCAACCCGGCCGTCCTCGCCCCGAAGACCCACGAGGGGAGGATCTACGGCATCCCCCAGGTCGTCGACACGCAACTGCTCTACTACCGCAAGAGCCTGCTGCGCGACGCCGGCGTGGAGCCGCCCACCACCCTGGACGCCCTGGTCGAGGCCGCCCGGAAACTCACCGACCGCAGGACCAAGGGCCTCTTCCTCGGCAACGACGGAGGCGCCGGGGTACTGGGCGGGACGCCCTTGTACGCGGCCGGATTCCCCCTCGTCACCGACGACGGACGGGTCGGCTTCGACGACCCCGCGGCCGCCCGCACCCTCGGCAAGCTGCACCGGCTCTACGCCGACGGGTCCCTGCTCCTCGGCGCGCCCGCCGACTGGTCCGACCCGTCCGCCTTCCTCCAGGGGCTCACCGCGATGCAGTGGTCCGGGCTGTGGGCGCTGCCCCGGGTGCGCGAGGAACTCGGGGACGACTTCGGGGTGCTGCCCTTCCCGGCGGACGGCACCCGCGGCCGGCCCGCCGTGCCCGTGGGGGCCTACGGCGCCGCCGTCAGCGCCCGCAGCCGGCACAAGGAACTGGCCAAGGAGTACGTGCGGTGGCTCTGGGTCCGGCGGACGGACTACCAGAAGGACTTCGCGCTCTCCTACGGCTTCCACATCCCCGCCCGGCGCTCCCTCGCCGCCGAGGCCGCGGCGCTGCGCGAGGGCCCGGCCGCCGACGCCGTACGGTTCACCACCGACCACGGCTACGCCCAGCCGCTGCTGTGGACCCCGGCCGGGCGGACCGCCTACCAGGACGCGCTCAGCCGGATCGTCAAGGGCGGGGCGGACCCGGAGCGTGAACTGCGGGCGGTCGTGCGGAAGGTGACGGAGGAGATCAGCAGGGTGCGCACGTGAGGCGCAACAGAACCCTGTGGTTCTGGGTGTTCGTCGGGCCGTTCGCGCTCGGGCTCGCGCTGTTCACCTACGTGCCGCTGCTGTGGAGCGTGGCCCTGAGCTTCTTCGACGCGCACAACACCGTCACGCCCACGCGCTTCACCGGGCTCGACAACTACACGGCCATGCTGCGGGACGCGGCGTTCCGCGACAGCCTGAGGACCTTCCTCCTCTTCACCGCCTTCATCGTGCCCGTCACCTACGCGTTCTCCCTGGCCCTCGCCCTGATGGTCAACCGGGTGCGCCGGGCGCGGGCGTTCTTCCGGTCCGTGTTCTTCCTGCCGGCCGCGTGCAGCTATGTGGTGGCCGCGCTGGTCTGGAAGATGTCGATCTTCAGCGGGGTGCGGTTCGGGCTGGCGAACACCGTGCTGGGCTGGTTCGGCGGCGACTCCGTCGCCTGGCTGTCCACCACCGACCCGCCCTGGTACTGGCTGGTCATCGTGACCGTACGGCTGTGGCTGCAGGCCGGGTTCTACATGATCCTGTTCCTCGCCGGGCTCCAGCGGATCGACCCGGCGCTGTACGAGGCGGCGGCCGTGGACGGGGCCCGGCCCGGCTGGACGGTGCTGCGGCACATCACCCTGCCCCAGCTGCGGGGCACCTCGGTCGCGGTGGTGCTGCTGCTCGTGGTGGGCGCCTTCCAGGCCTTCGACGAGTTCTACAACCTGCTGTCCGACGCCCGGGGCTACCCGCCGTACGCCCGGCCGCCCCTGGTCTACCTCTACTACACCGCGCTCGGCCAGGGGCAGGACCTGGGCCTCGGCAGCGCGGGGGCGGTGATCCTCGCGCTGGTCATCGCGGTCGTCACGGTGGCACAGGGGCGCTGGCTGCGACTGGGAAGGACGGACGGCGATGGATGACGCCCTGGTGCGGGCCGGGCGGGCGCTGCGGCTGGCGCTGCTGATCGCGCTCGCGCTGCTCTTCCTGGTCCCCTTCTACCTGCTGGTGCGCAACGGGCTGGCCGACGAGCGGGACATCACCTCCCCGGAGTGGACCTTCTTCCCCGCCGAGGTGAGATGGGGCAACGTCCGGGAGCTGTTCGAGGACCCGTCGGTGCCGTTCGCCCGGTCGCTGCTCAACTCCGCGCTGATCGCGGTCGCCACCACCCTCGGCACCCTGCTGCTCGCCTCCCTGGCCGGCTACGGCCTGGCCCGCATCCCCTACCGGCACGCGAACAAGGTGTTCTACGGCATCCTGGGCACCCTGCTGGTCCCGGCGGCCGTCACCTTCGTGCCCGGCTTCGTGCTGGTGTCGTCGCTGGGCTGGATCTCCACGCTGCGCGGGCTGATCGTGCCGACCCTGTTCTCCGCGTTCGCCTGCTTCGTCTTCCGGCAGTACTTCCTCGGCTTCCCCCGGGAGCTGGAGGACGCGGCCCAGGTGGACGGGCTCGGGTACTGGCGGACGTACTGGCGGGTCGTCGTGCCCAACAGCCGGCCGGTGTTCGCGGCCGTGGGGACGATCGTGTTCCTCGGCGCGTGGAACTCCTTCCTGTGGCCGCTGGTGATCGGGCAGGACCGCGACGCCTGGACGGTGCAGGTGGCGCTGTCCTCGTTCACCACCGCGCAGGTCGTCCGGCTGCACGAGCTGTTCGTCGCGGCGGCCGTGTCGATCCTGCCGCTGCTGCTGGTGTTCCTGTGCTTCCAGCGGTGGATCGTGGCCGGGGTGGAGCGCTCCGGGATCGACTGACCGGCGGGGCGGGCCCGCTCGGGCCGGGGCCGACGGCGTCGACGCGCACGCCGTCGGCGGCCCGGGCGTCAGGACGGCCGGCGGGTGCGCACCCCGTACACCGGGATCCGCACCGCCTCGTCGTCCAGGCAGGCGCCGGTGACCAGGTCGAAGCGCTGCTTGAGCAGGGGGGAGGCGACGAAGGGGCGGCCCTGGTGGGTGCCGGTCAGGCCGCGGGAGAGGACGGCCGCCCCGGTGAACGGGTCGCGGTTGTCCACGGCGTACAGCCGGCCGGCGCGGTCCCGGAAGAGCGCCGCCTGGCGGCCGTCGGGCAGCAGGGCGGCCACCCCGCGGCCGGGGACCAGCGTGCTCAGGTCGCAGACCGTGAACCAGTCGTCCGCAAGATGGAGCTGCACCTTCAGGTCGGTCGTCTCAACTGCCAGGGTCATCGCTGGGCGCTTCCTTCCAGGACGTCGTCGGCGGGCCGCAGCCCGATGTTCAGCAGCGGCAGGTCGGGCTTGATCTGGTCGCGCTCGGGGACGAAGGAGACCACCGGGTCGGGGGTGTCCGGCGCGTTCACGAAGGACACGAACCGGGCCAGCTTCTCGGGGTCGCCCACGGTCTCGGCCCACTCGTCCCGGTAGTGCGCCACGTGCTCGCGCATCAGCCGCTCCAGCTCGTCGCAGATGCCGAGCGAGTCGTGCACCACCACGTCCCGTACGTGGTCCAGGCCGCCGGGGATGCGCTCCAGCCAGGTGGAGGTGCGCTCCAGCCGGTCGGCGGTGCGGATGTAGAACATCAGGAACCGGTCGATCAGCCGGACCAGTTCGGCGTCCGACAGGTCCTGGGCGAGCAGGTCGGCGTGGCGCGGGGTGGCGCCGCCGTTGCCGCCGACGTACAGGTTCCAGCCGTTCGCGGTGGCGATCACCCCGAAGTCCTTCGACTGGGCCTCCGCGCACTCGCGCTGGCAGCCGGAGACCGCCGACTTCAGCTTGTGCGGGGACCTCAGGCCCCGGTAGCGCAGCTCCAGGTCGATCGCCATCCGGACCGAGTCCTGCACGCCGTAGCGGCACCAGGTGGAGCCCACGCAGGACTTCACCGTGCGCAGCGCCTTGCCGTAGGCGTGCCCCGACTCGAAGCCGGCGTCCACCAGCCGGGCCCAGATCAGCGGCAGCTGCTCCACCCGGGCGCCGAACATGTCGATCCGCTGACCACCGGTGATCTTCGTGTAGAGGCCGAAGTCCCGGGCGATCTCGCCGATCACGATCAGCTTCTCGGGCGCGATCTCCCCGCCGGGGATGCGCGGCACCACCGAGTACGAGCCGTTCTTCTGGAGGTTGGCGAGGAAGTGGTCGTTGGTGTCCTGGAGCGCGGCCTGCTCGCCGTCCAGGACGTAGCCGCTCGCGCCGATGGCGGGGGCGAGGGAGGCGATGATCGAGCCGACCGCCGGCTTGCACACCTCGCAGCCCTCCCCGCCCCGGGCCTCCTCACGGCCGTGGCGGTCCAGCAGCTCCTGGTACGACGCGATGCGCAGCGCGAGGACGATCTCGTACAGCTCCTCCCGGGTCTGGGAGAAGCAGCCGCACAGCCCCTTGTCGACCTCGACGCCGGACGCCTCCAGCTCGGCGGTGACCAGCTGGTCCAGCACCTTCACGCAACTGCCGCAGCCGGTCCCCGCCTTGGTGCACTTCTTCACCTCGGGCACGGTCGCGCAGCGGTGCTCGGTGACGGCGCCGCGGATCGTGCCCTTGCTGACGTTGTGGCAGGAGCAGACGATCGCGTCGTCCGGCAGGGCGGAGGGGCCCAGCCGTGGTCCCGAGCCGGCTCCGGCGGGCAGGACGAGCGACTCGGGGGAGACGGGCGGCACCGAGCCGGTGAGCGCGCGCAGAGTGCCGTACGCCTCCGCGTCACCGACCAGGATGCCGCCGAGCAGGGTGCCGTCCGCGCCGATGACCAGCTTCTTGTACAGGCCGGCGCGCGAGTCGGAGTAGACGACGTCCAGGCAGTCCTCGGTGGTGCCGTGCGCGTCGCCGAAGGAGGCGACGTCCACGCCGAGCAGCTTCAGCTTGGTGGACAGGTCGGCGCCGGTGAAGGACGCCTCGTCGTCGGCGATGGTCGCGGCGGCCGTCTCGGCCTGCTCGTAGCCCGGCGCCACCAGGCCGTACACCCGGCCGTCGGCGGCCAGCGCGCACTCGCCGATGGCGAAGACGTGCGGGTCGGACACGGTCCGGCACCGCTCGTCCACCGCGATGCCGCCGCGCTCGCCGACCGTCAGGCCCGCGTCCCGGGCCAGCTGGTCGCGGGGGCGGACGCCGGCGCTGAACACCACCATGTCGGCGGCGAGTTCGGAGCCGTCGGACAGCTTCATGCCGGTGACGGCCCCCGCGGAGTCGGTCACGATCTCCTGGGTGCCCACGCCGGTGTGGACCGTCAGGCCCATCCGCTCGATGGTCCGCAGCAGGGCCGCGCCGCCGCCCTCGTCCACCTGCACCGGCATCAGGCGCGGCGCGAACTCCACGATGTGCGCGTCCAGTCCGAGCCCCTTGAGCGCGCCGGCGGCCTCCAGGCCGAGCAGCCCGCCGCCGACCACGGCACCGGTCCTCGCCCGGGACTTCGCGTACTCCTCGATGGCGAGCAGGTCCTCGATGGTCCGGTAGACGAAGCAGCCGGTGGCGTCCTTGTTCGGCACCGGCGGCACGAACGGGTAGGAACCGGTGGCCAGGACGAGGACGTCGTAGTCCACGACCAGGCCCGAGCGGGCGGTCACCCTCCGCGCCGCGCGGTCGACCGCCCGGGCCGGATCGCCGAGGTGCAGCTCGATGCCGTGGTCCTTGATGAACTCCATGTCGGTGAGGGAGAGGTCCTCGGGGGTCTTCCCCGAGAAGTACGAGGTGAGCTGCACGCGGTCGTACGCCGGACGCGGCTCCTCGCACAGCACGACCACGCGGTGCGTGGCGGTCAGGCCGCGCTCGGCCAGCGCCTCCAGGAAGCGCTGGCCGACCATGCCGTGGCCGACGAGCACGATCGTGGGGGTGGCCCCCGGGGTGGCGGTCATCAGGAGCCTCCATCGTTGGTGAGCAGGTGCAGCAGGGGCCCGTCGCCGGGGAGCGGCTCCGCTCCCTCCCAGGCGCGGGCGAGCGCGCCCACGGTCCCGAGTTCGCCGACGAGAACCCCGCCGACCAGGCGGTCGTCGCGGACGACGACCTTGCGGTAGGTGCCCCGGGTGGCGTCGGCGAGCCGCACGACGTCGTCGCCGGGGCGCGCCTCGGTCTCGCCGAACGCGGCGAGGTCCAGGGGGGAGCCGGGACCGGTCAGGGTCAGCCGGGTCAGGGAACGGGTCCCGCGATAGCGGGCGGCGGTGTCGCCCGCGAGCAGTCCGGCGAGCGCGTCGGCCTGTTCGAGGGCCGGCTCGGCGAGGCCGTAGACCGTGCCGTCGTGCTGGGCGCAGTCGCCGATGGCGTGGATGAGCGGGTCGGAGGTGCGCAGCTCGTCGTCCACGAGGACGCCCTTGCCGACGGCGAGACCGGCCCGCTCGGCGAGCGTGGTACGGGGCCGGACCCCGCAGGCGAGGACCACGAGGTCGGCGTCGAGGTCGTAGCCGTCGGCCAGCTCCACCGAGCGGATGGCGCCGGCCACGCAGCGCACGTCCCGCACCCGGCACTCGGTGTGCACCTCCACCCCCAGGCCGGTGAGGTGGCGCAGCACCAGCCGGGAGGCGTCCGGGTCGAGCTGGCGCTCCATCAGCCGCTCGGCCTGCTGGGCGAGGACCACCTGGGCGCCGCGCACGGCCAGCGCGCGGGCCGCGGAGACGCCGAGCAGGCCGCCGCCGATGACGACCGCGCGCACCCCCGGCCGGACCCCCTCGGCCAGGCCCAGGCAGTCGTCGAGGGTGCGGAAGGCGTGGACGCCCTCGGGGAGCCGGCGCTCGGGCGGGAACAGGCCGCGCAGCGGGGGCAGCACCGGGTTGGAGCCGGTGGCCAGGACCAGCGTGTCGTAGGCGATCGACATGCCGTCGGCGCAGGAGACGGTGCGGGCGGTCCGGTCGATGCCGGTGACGCGGGTGCGCAGCAGGCCGGCGGGCGGCGGGAGGGTGATCACCTCCGGGCCGTACCGGCCGGCCAGCACCTCGGCGAGGAGCACCCGGTTGTACGGCGCGTGCTCCTCGTCGCCGACGAGCAGCACGGGCGTGCCGAGCTCACCGAGCCGCCGGGCGAGCCGTACGCCCGCGAGGCCGGCGCCGATCACCACCACACGCGTATTCGAGGTCATGTCCCCGAGCGTGCGGTCCGGACGTTACCCGGTGGCATCACCTCTGTTTCCCGGGAGGAACGCTGCCCTCAGCGGGACGGGGTGGGGGGTGTGAGGGGGCGGGGGCGGTTCGGGGGTCAGCGGGTGCCCAGCAGCTCCACCAGGCCCGTGGTGTCCTCGGTGCCGTGCCCGCCGGCCAGGCGGCGGTGCATGAGGTCGAAGAAGGGGGTGATCAGTTCCGGGCTCACCCCCTGTTCCTCCGCCGTGCGCAGCAGGGTGCCGGTGCCCGCGACCTGCATCGCGAGGTTGGAGACGACCTCGGACGTGTAGTCGCCGGACGCCAGCCGTTCGGCCATGCCGTGGGTCTGGCCGGCCATCGCGGTCAGCCAGGACACGAGCAGCGGGGCGAACTCCCCGGGCGCCACGTCCGTGCCCCGCAGCAGCGCGAAGGCGTGCGTGATCCCCGCGAACATGCCGTACATGCCGCTCAGCAGCGCCACGTCGTGCAGCGCGGCGAGCCCGGGGTCGGCGCCGACGTACTCGGTGCCGGCCGGGACGGCGAGGGTGCCCCGGTGCTCCTCGAACAGCTCCCGGTCACCGCTGTAGAACACGAAGGCGCCGGGCGCGCCGATCATCGGCGGTACGGCCATGATGCCGCCGTCCAGCAGCCGGGCGCCGCGCTCGGCGGCCCAGGCCGCGCGGGCGCGGGCGTCGGCGGGGGTGCCGGTGGTGAGGTTCACCAGGTCCCGGCCGGTCAGGTCGGCATCCTCCAGGGCGGCGCCCACCGAGGCGTCGTCGAGCAGACAGGCCACGACGAGCCGGTTCGCGGCCACCGCCTCCGCCGCGCTGCCGGCGGCCACCGCGCCCTCGGCGGTCAGCGCGGCCGTCCGCCGCGGTGTGCGGTTCCAGACGGTCAGGGGGTGCCCGGCGGCGAGCCAGGCCCGGCCGAGCGCGGTGCCCATGGCGCCGGTGCCGAGCAGGGTGAGGGAGGTACGGGGGCCGGAGGAAGGGGAGTTGTCGTGCATGGCGACTAGGCTTCCCGGGGGAGCCGCCGCGCAGAAGTACGTACTTCCAAGTGGGTGGTTACCGGCGGGGAAGCGTGCGGGTCGGAAGGGGGAGGACCATGCCGGTGGGACGGCGGCCGGGGGCGTACGTCTGCGGCACGGACGCGGCGATGGACATCATCGACGGCAAGTGGAAGGTGTCGATCCTGTGGGCGCTGGGGGAGGGCACCCGCCGGTTCGGCGAGCTGCGGCGGCTGCTGCCGGGTGTCACGGAGAAGGTGCTCGCCGCGCAGCTGCGCGAGCTGGAGGCCGACGGCATCGTGTTCCGCGAGGACTACGCCGAGGTGCCGCCGCGCGTCGAGTACTCGCTGAC
Organism: Streptomyces sp. NPDC104831; assembly: GCF_055583025.1. Taxonomy (NCBI): domain Bacteria; kingdom Bacillati; phylum Actinomycetota; class Actinomycetes; order Kitasatosporales; family Streptomycetaceae; genus Streptomyces; species Streptomyces sp. NPDC104831. Next base: position 148,911 of record NZ_JBVJOT010000002.1, on the reverse strand, counting down.
CGAGATCGGCGACCAGCTGAACGAGGCGCTGGCGCCGCTCGGGGTGTGGGGGAAGAAGCACGTGCTGGGCGGGGAACGGGCGGCGGGCTGACGGCCCGCGGCGCGGTCAGCGGCTCCCCGTCAGGTGCGCGAACACCACGACGTTGCCCTGGTAGCCGGTGGTCTTCGAGTAGCCGCCGCCGCAGGTGATGACGCGGAGTTCGGGGCGCGGGGCGGCGCCGTACACCTTGTCGTCGGGGAAGTCGCGGGCCGCGTACACCTCCACCGCGTCCACGGTGAACAGCGCCGCGGTGCCGTCCCGGCGGTCCACCTCGATCCGGGCGCCGCGCCTGAGCGCGCCGAGGCGGTAGAAGACGGCGGGGCCGTCGGCGTTGTCCACGTGGCCGGCGACGATCGCGGTGCCCGTCTCCCCGGGCGTGGTCCCGGCCTCGTACCAGCCGGCCAGGTTCCGTTGCTCCGGGGGCGGGGCGTCCAGGCTGCCGGAGGGGGTGAGGGCGAGGCCGGTCAGGGGCGCGTCGACGCCGATCGCGGGGACGCGGATGCGCAGCGGCGGGGAGGGGGCGAGGGCGGGGGCAGCGCGCCGCGCGCCGCCGGTCTCGGCCCGGCCCTCGGCGGCCGCCGGCTGCGGCGGCGTCCCGGGGCCGGTGCCGCCCAGCAGCCACACGCCCGAGCCGAGGGCCACGAGCGTGACGGCGGCTATGACGGCGTCCCCGGCCCGGGCCCGCCGGCCGCGCCGGACCCGTGGGCCGCCGGGGTGCCCGGCGCTTGCCCCGCCGTTTCGGCGCATGTGAAACCCCTCTCCCGGGGGCGGGCCCCCGTCAGGTGCCCCGAGGTGCCCTCCCCCTCCGGGCCGCGAGGGGCGTCGGACCCGGAGGGGGCGGGTTGTGCGGTACCGGTGGACGGACAGCGGAGGGTGTCCGTCAGATCCCGTCGCCTCTCGCCCGGCGATGCAGGAGCCAAGTACCGCCCGCGGCGGCGACGGCCAGTGCCGCCACACCCGCCGTGGTCTGCACGGGGTCGGGGCCCAGTCCGCCGCCGACCCCCGTCTTCACGCTTCCCCGCGGCCGCATCTGCGCGTGCGCCGCGCCGAGGGCCACCACCAGGTCGCCCGCCGCCTGCCGGTCCCCCTCGGCGCACCGGGCGACGATCTCGTACGTCCCCGGCTGCGCGCTCGGCGGCACCCGGAACCGGCCGGTCGCCTGGCTGTCCTCGGTGCCGGGCGCCAGCGGGAAGGTGCCGGCGCCGAGCGCCCCCGCGTCCCCGGTCCCGGCGCCCGGGGAGCCGCACGCGGCCGTGTGCACGGTGACCTGGTCGCCGGGCGTCACGGTGGCCGGCCGGACGTCCAGCCGGCCGGCCGGCACCTCCGCCGCCGGTTCCGTGGCCGCCACGGCGTGGACGGGTGCCGTGGCGGCCACGGCGAGCGCGGTACCGGCCAGGAGACGGGCAGTGCGTCGCATGGTGCTCCCCAGAGCGTTGTCCGACTCGTCCAGGGGTGCGCCCCTGCCCTACCGAGATAAATGGCTCGGCGGCCGGACCGCTTCCTGAGGGAGCGTCAGGAATGCGGCGAACGGGTGGCGGCCCGTCACCCGCACGGGCCGGCCCGTGGGACGTTCGGGCAGGTCGCGGGCGGGTCCGGGGCGGCCGTGAGGGAGAAGTATGAAAAGCACACGAATGGAGCGGTGGGACCGGCGAACGGGTGACGGGACGTCAGCGCGGCCTCCGGTGGGCACACCGGGGCCGGTGCCCGGCCGGGCACCGGCCCCGGGGCGTGCGGCGGGGGTCAGCCGACGTTGACCGCGCTCCAGGCCGCCGCCACGGCGTTGTACTCCGCGCCGCCGGCGCCGTAGAGGTCCTTCGCCGCGTTCAGGGTCGCCGTGCGGGCGCCCTTGTAGTTCGTCGAGGACGTCATGTAGACCGTCAGCGCCCGGTACCAGATCTTGCCGACCTTGTCCCGGCCGATGCCGGTGACCGTGGAGCCGTTGGAGGTCGGCGAGTCGTAGTCGACGCCGTTGACGGTCTTCGCGCCGCTGCCCTCGGCGAGCAGGTAGGCGAAGTGGTTGGCGACACCGGAGGAGTAGTGGACGTCGAGGTTGCCGACCGACGAGCTCCAGTAGTCCGCCGAACTGCCGTCCCGGGAGGGCCTGTCCATGAAGCGCAGGGCCGCCTTGCCGAAGCCGGGCTTCACGATCTTCTCGCCGATGAGGTAGTCGCCGGCGTCGGAGGGGTTGCCCGCGTACCACTCCACCATCGTGCCGAGGATGTCGGAGGTGGCCTCGTTCAGCCCGCCCGACTCGCCCGAGTAGGTCAGCGCGGCCGTCTTCGAGGTCACGCCGTGGGACATCTCGTGCCCGGCCACGTCGAGGGCGACCAGCGGCCCGAAGGTGGTCCCGTCACCGTCGCCGTACGTCATGCAGAAGCAACTGTCGTCCCAGAAGGCGTTGTTGTAGTTGCTGCCGTAGTGGACGCGGTTGTACGAGCCCTTGCCGTCCCCGGCGATGCCGTTGCGGCCGTGGACGTTCTTGTAGTAGTCCCAGGTCTCGTCGGTGCCGTACTGGGCGTCGACGGCGGCCGAGGCGCGGTCCGCCGCGGCGCCCGTCCCCCAGTGGTTGTCCGCGTCCGAGAACAGGGTGGCGGGCGCCCGGCTGAGGCAGATGCCGAAGATGCACAGGTCGGTCTTGTTCTCCGCGTCCCCGGTGTAGGTGTTGCCCCGGGTCGGGTCCTTGAGCTGGTACGACGACCCGGACGGGGTGGTCTCCAGCGGCACGGTCCCGCTGTAGAGGGAGGCGCCGTCGCCGGTCGCGGTCTCCAGGCTGTCCCAGGCGTCGATCCGCGCGCCGCTGCGGGCGTCGGTCAGCACGGTGCGGGCGGCGGGGTTGCCGCGCGGGTCCAGGCCGACGGCGGTGGTGCGCCAGGCCAGTCTGGGGGTGCCGTGCAGGGCGTCGACCACCAGCTCCGGCCTGGCCTTGGCCCGCTTCAGCGGCGTGCCGCGGTGGGCCGCGCGCAGGGCGTCCACCGCGAGTCCGGCGGCCTCGGGGGCGGGGAGCGCCGGTGTGACGGTGGGCACGGAGACGGTCCGCCGGGTGGCGCGGTCGGCGCCCCGGTAGGCGCCGTCCGGGGCCAGGTGGACGACGAAGTCGCCGCCGAGGACCGGGAGGTGGCGGTAGGTGCGGTCGTAGCGGACGTGCTGCGTGCCGTCCCGGTCCACGATCACGTCCCGGACGCTGGTGTCCTGGGGCGCGGCGAGGCCCAGGGCGGAGGCGTGGGCCAGGAGCGCGGAGGCCGCGTTCTCGATCGCGGTGGCCCGGGTCGGTCCGCCGCCGGCGTGGGCGGCGGGGGAGAGGCCGACGGCCAGCAGGGTCGCGGTGGCGGCGGCGACACCGGCGGTGAGCGTGCGGCGGGTTCCTCGGACGTGCTGCCGTGTCCGGCTCATCTGTCTCCTCGGGAAGGCGCCCGTCAGGCGTGGGGGTGGCGCTGATGTCCCAGAGATTTAAGTGGGCATGACATGTCATGTCCATAGAGCTGCCGAGGAGTCTTGTGGATCTTCGAGGAGAGGTGTGGCGGGCGGAGGGGGGTACGGAGCCGTTTCCGTGGGGCCGCGCCCGCCACCGCCTCAGCCGAGCAGGACGGCCCCCTCGGGCACGTCGATGCCGAACTCCTCCACCGCCACCCGTCGCGCCTCGGCCTCCCCGGTCAGCGCGCGCTCGGTGACCGTGCCGTCGGCGCCGGTCTCGGTGAACAGGGCGCCGTCCAGGGAGAGGTGGCGTCCGTCGGGCAGGGTCCGCTGGAGGTAGGGGCGGTGGGTGAACGGGGAGCGCGGGTGGGTGCCGACGAACCAGTTGAACACCTCCAGGTCCGGTGCGGTGAACGGCTCCTGGGTGAACGCGTACTGGCCGGTCCACCGCCCGGTCCGCCGGTCCCGCGCCTGCAACTCCCACAGCTCCAGCGGCCCCTCGTGGGGCAGCGGGACCAGCCGGTGCCGGCGTCCGGCGCCCTCGTACTCGGTGCCGGCCTCCAGCGGCACCGGCAGCAGCAGCGCGCCGACCGCGCCGAAGCCGACGTCCGCCAGGTACGGCCGCGGCTCGTCCGCCACCTCCACCCGGAGCATCGTGTGCGTACGCGGCCGGCTCTCCGGGTTCTGCGCGCCCACCGTCACCCGGCCGGCCAGCGGGGTCACCCGGAACCCGAGCGCCTCCAGCGCCAGCCGGAGCAGGGTGTTGTGCTCGTAGCAGTAGCCGCCGCGCCGGCCGCGCACCAGCTTGGCCATGAGGGCGGCGGGGTCCAGGGAGGGGGCCGAACCCCGCACCGGGTCCAGGTTCTCGAAGGGCAGCGCCAGCGAATGCGCCAGGTGCACGCCCCGCAAGGTGGCCGGATCTGCCCGCCGTTCGCCCTTGAAGCCGATGCGGTCCAGATAGGCGTCGAGGTCGTACTGCTCCATGTCGGACATACCCCGAACCTACGCGAGCCCGCCCGCCCCCGCCGCGTCCCCGGGACCGAACCGCGCTCCGTCCACGGCCCTACGACCGCCGTACGACCTCCACCCGCACCGCGCACGACTTGAACTCCGGCATCCGGGACGTGGGGTCCAGGGCCGGGTTGGTGAGGGTGTTGGCGCGGCCCTCGCCCGGCCAGTGGAACGGCATGAAGACGGTGTCCGGGCGGATCGTGTCGGTGATCCGGGCCGGCGCCACGGCCCGGCCGCGCCGCGAGACCACGGCGAGCGGGTCGCCGTCGGCCGCGCCCAGCCGGGCCGCGAGCCGGGGGTGCAGCTCCACGAACGGCCCCGGGGCCGCCGCGTTCAGCTCCGCCACGCGCCGGGTCTGCGCCCCCGACTGGTACTGGGACACCACCCGGCCGGTGGTCAGCAGCAGCGGGTACTCGGCGTCCGGCTCCTCGGCGGTCGCCCGGTGCGCCACGGCCACGAACCGGGCCCGGCCGTCCGGGGTGGCGAACCGGTCGAGGAAGAGGCGGGGGGTACCGGGGTGCTGCCCGGCGCGACGCGGGTGCCGCGCCCCGCCCCCGGAACGGACGCCCCCCACCGGACCACCGGCCGGGACGCCCGGTGCGGGGCCGTCGGACGGTGCGTCCGGCGCCGGGTCGCTGGGCGGGGTGTTCGGGGCCGGGGCGTTGGACGGTGCGTCCGGTGCCGGGTCGCGGGGCAGGGTGTTCGCCGTCGGGTCGTCGGGCAGGGCGTTCGATGCGGGGTCGTCGGACGGTGCGTCCGGTGTCGGGTCGCTGGGCGGGGTGTTCGGGGCCGGGGCGTTGGACGGTGCGTCCGGTGCCGGGTCGCGGGGCAGGGTGTTCGCCGTCGGGTCGCCGGGCAGGGTGTTCGAGGCGGGGTCGTCGGACGGTGCGTCCGGTGTCGGGCCGCAGGGCGGGGTGTTCGGGGCCGGGGTGTTGGACGGTGCGTCCGATGCCGGGTCGCGGGGCAGGGCGTTCGCCGCCGGGTCGCCGGGCAGGGTGTTCGCCGTCGGGTCGTCGGGCAGGGTGTTCGAGGCGGGGTCGTCGGACGGTGCGTCCGGTGCCGGGTCGCCGGGCAGGGTGTTCGGGGCCGGGTCGCCGGGCAGGGCCTCTGCCGTCGGGTCGCCGGGCAGGGGGGACGGGGGCGTGTCCGCACCGGCTGGCCGGGTGGGCCGAGCCGTGGCCGCCTCGTCGGGAAGGGCCGCCGGGGCCGGGTCCCCGCCCCCGGCCCGCGCGCCCTCGCCCGGTTCCTCCGGGCACGGCCAGAAGACGCCGTTCTCCTCGGTCAGGCGGCGGTAGGTGATGCCCGAGTAGTCCGCCGGGCCGCCCGCGCTGGCGCGGCGCAGTTCGCCGAAGACCTCCTCCGGGTCGGTCGGGAAGCCCTTCTCCACGCCGAGCCGGCCGGCCAGCTCGTGCAGGACGTACAGGTCGCTGTGGACGCCCGGCGGCGGGGCGACCGCCCGGCGGCGCAGCAGCACCCGGCCCTCCAGGCTGGTCGTCGTGCCCGTCTCCTCCGCCCACTGCGTCACCGGCAGCACCACGTCCGCCAGCTCCGCCGTCTCCGACAGCACCACGTCGGCCACCGCCAGGAAGTCCAGCGAGCGCAGCCGCTCCTCGACGTGCGCCGCGCGCGGGGCCGACACCACCGGGTTGGAGCCCATCAGCAGCAGCGCCCGTACGTCCGTGCCGAGCGCGTCCAGCAGCTCGTACGCGCTGCGCCCGGGGCCCGGCAGGCTGTCCGGGTCCACGCCCCACACCCCGGCCACGTGCCGCCGCGCCGCCGGGTCGTCCAGCTTGCGGTAGCCGGGCAACTGGTCGGCCTTCTGGCCGTGTTCGCGCCCGCCCTGCCCGTTGCCCTGCCCGGTCAGGCAGCCGTACCCGGACAGCGGGCGCCCCGCCCGGCCGGTCGCCAGGCACAGGTTGATCCACGCGCCCACCGTGTCCGTGCCCTTGGACTGCTGCTCCGGCCCGCGCGCGGTGAGCACCATCGCCGCCTCGGGCTCGCAGAACATCCGCACCGCCTCCCGCAGCCGCGGCACCGGCACCCCGGTGATCCGCTCCACGTTCTCGGGCCAGTGCGCCATCGCCGCGGCCCGGGCCTCCTCCCAGCCCGTGGTCCGCTCCCGGACGTACTCCTCGTCCGTCCGTCCCTCGGCCACCACCAGGTGCAGCAGGCCGAGCGCCAGCGCGAGATCGGTGCCGGGCCGGGGCGCCAGGTGCAGGTCGGCCTGTTCGGCGGTCTTCGTCCGGCGCGGGTCCACGACGATCAGCGTGCCGCCGTTCTCCCGCAGCTCGGAGAAGAACCGCAGCGACGGCGGCATCGTCTCGGCCAGGTTGGAGCCGACGAGGATCACGCACCCCGTGCGCGGGATGTCCTCCAGCGGGAACGGCAGCCCCCGGTCCAGGCCGAACGCCCTCGTGCCCGCCGCCGCGGCCGACGACATGCAGAACCGGCCGTTGTAGTCGATCTGCGAGGTGCCGAGCACCACCCGCGCGAACTTGCCCAGCGCGTACGCCTTCTCGTTGGTCAGCCCGCCCCCGCCGAACACCCCGACCGCGTCCGCGCCGTACCGCTCCCGGGTCGCCGCGAGCCGCCCGGCGATCCGGTCCAGCGCCTCGGGCCAGTCCGCCGCCACCAGCCGGCCGCCCTCCCGCACCAGCGGGGTGGTCAGCCGTACCGCCGGGGACAGCACCTCGGCCGCCGTACGGCCCTTGCCGCACAGCGCGCCCCGGTTGACCGGGAAGTCCGGGCGTTCGGTGACCTCGACGCCCCCCCGGGGCAGGGGCGTGATGTTCATCCCGCACTGCAAGGCGCAGTACGGGCAGTGGGTGGGCGTCGAGGTGTTCTCCATGCCGCCAGCGTGCGACCGGCGTGTTACGCCCCCGGGCCGTCTCCGGTTACACCCCCGGCACGGCGACCTCCCCGCGCCGCCCGGCCCGCCGTGAGGGAGGACGCCACCGCCCGGCCCGCCGTGGGGAAGGACGCCACCGCCCGGCCCGCCGTGGGGAAGGGCGTCACCGCCCGGTGGCCAGCGCCCGCGCCACCCCCGGCTCACGGGGCCCGAGGAACCGCGGATCCGGCCGGAACACCGCGTCCAGCGCCGCCTTGCCCGCCGCGAACAGCTCCCGCGTCCCGCCGTAGTACCAGGTCACGTCGTGCGCGGCGGGCACCCCGACGCCGTACGAGTCCACCCCCGCCGCCTCGCACAGCGCCACCGCGCGCCGGATGTGGAAGTCCTGGCTGATCAGCACCGCCCGCTCCACCCCGAAGATCCGCCTGGCCCGCACGCAGGAGTCCCACGTGTCGAACCCGGCGTAGTCGCCGACGATCCGCCCGTCCGGCACCCCGTGCCGTACGAGGTAGGCGCGCATGGCGTCGGGCTCGTCGTAGTCCTCGCGGCTGTTGTCCCCGGTGACCAGGACGACCTCGACGCGCCCCGCCCGGTACAGCGCCGCCGCCGCGTCCAGCCGGTGCGCGAGGTACGGCGACGGCCTGCCCTGCCACAGCCCCGCCCCGAACACCACCGCGACCTCGGCGCGCGGCACGTCCGCCGTGGTGCGCAGCCGGTCCGCCGTGGACAGGCGCAGCCAGGTCGCCGGCAGCAGCGCCAGCACACACCCGGCCGTCACGGCCCACAGCAGCCGCCGCTGCCCGGCCCGGGTACGCGGCCATCGCGGCCGGCGGATCCTCATACGGCCTCCCCCTGATCGTCCCGACCATGGAGGACGCCGGCGGCGCCGTTCCGGTTCGCCTCACGCCCCGCCGCCGGCCGTGGTGAGGGCATCGAAAACGCCCGTGACGGCCCGGCAACGGGGGCGCAACCTCCGGGGGCCAGGATCCTGCCATGACGGCGTCGATCCCCTCCCGCACCCGGCCGGCCGCCCCGCTCGGCCACCGCCGCCCGGCACCGCCCGCCCTGGTCCTGGTCGCCCACGGCAGCCGCGACCCGCGGGCGCTCACCACCGTGCGGTCCCTCATGGCACGGGTCCGCGCGCTGCGCCCCGGCCTGCCGGTCCACCTGGGCCACATCGAGCTGAACGAGCCGCTGCTGCCCGACACCCTCGCGGCGCTCGGCGACACCCGCGCCGTCCTCGTCCCGCTGCTCCTCGGCCGGGGCCACCACGTCAAGCGAGACATCCCGGAGATGGCCGCGACGGCCCGCGGCGACGTCCGCACGGCCGGGCCGCTCGGCCCGCACCCGCTGCTCGCCGAGGCCCTGCACGCCCGCCTGACCGAGGCCGGCTGGCCGGCCGCCCCGGACGGGACCGAGCGCCGCACGACCGCGGTCGTCCTCGCGGCGGCGGGCTCCCGCGACCCGGACTCGGCCGGCGACACCCGCCGCACGGCCCGCCTCCTGGCCGCCCGCCTCGGCGTCCCGGTGATCCCCGCGTACGCCTCGGCGGCGAGCCCGGCGGTCCCGACGGCACTGCGCGCCCTGGCGGCCCGCGGCCGGCACCGGGTGGCGGTCGCCTCCTGCTTCACGGCCCCGGGCCGCTTCGCGACCCAGTGCGCCGCCCGGGCCCCGTGGATCGCCTCGGCCCCCCTGGGCGCACACGAGGCGATGGCCCGCCTGGTCCTGCACCGCTACGACCAGGGCGTCGCCGTGCCGTGGGCGTCGGCGGCCTGAGGGACCCGCGACCGCCCGGTACGAGGACCGGACGGGCGATCAGGCTTACTGTCGACCCATGGAAGGCACCGCACCCCTCACCGCGTACGACCCCTCGTCAGCCGAACGCTGGGTCCCCGAACCCGACAAGCGCCCGGGCCGCACCGCCTTCCAGCGCGACCGCGCCCGCATCCTCCACTCGGCCGCCCTGCGCCGCCTGGCCGGCAAGACGCAGGTGGTGACCCCGGGCACCACGAACCGGATGTGGGACGCCAGCCCGCGCACCCGCCTCACCCACTCCCTCGAATGCGCCCAGGTGGGCCGGGAACTGGGCGCGGCCCTCGGCTGCGACCCGGACCTGGTGGAGGCGGCCTGCCTCGCCCACGACCTCGGTCATCCGCCCTTCGGCCACAACGGCGAGACCGCCCTGAACGAGTTCGCCGACGACTGCGGCGGTTTCGAGGGCAACGCGCAGTCCCTCAGGCTCCTCACCCGCATCGAGCCGAAACGGTTCACCGAGGACCGTTCCGTCGGGCTCAACCTCACCCGCGCCACCCTGGACGCCGCCACCAAGTACCCCTGGCCGCGCGGCGGGCACCCCACCGCGCCCGACTCGCCCAAGTTCGGCGTGTACGACGACGACCGCGCGGTGTTCGACTGGGTCCGGGCCCACGCCCCCGGCACCCGCACCTGCTTCGAGGCGCAGGTCATGGACTGGTCGGACGACGTGGCCTACTCGGTGCACGACGTCGAGGACGGACTGCACGCCGGTCACATCGACCCCAACTGCCTGCAGGCGGAGCCGGAACGGCAGGAGGTGTTCGAGGTGGCCGTCGGCCGCTACGTCCCCGCCGGCACCGACCCGGCCGAACTCGCCGCCGCGCTGGACCGCCTCCAGGACGAGGAGTGGTGGCCGCACGGCTACGACGGCACGGCCACCGCCCAGGCCCGGCTGAAGGACGCCACCAGCCAGCTCATCGGCCGGTTCTGCCTGGCCGCCGAGACCGCCACGCGCGCCGCCCACGGCGGGGGACCGCTCACCCGGTACGCCGCCCGGCTCGTCGTGCCCCGCGCGACCCGGATGGAGTGCGCGGTGCTCAAGGCGGTCGCGGACCGGTACGTGATGCAGCGCGCCGAGCAGGAGCGGCTGCGCGCCGACCAGCGGGTGATCGTCGCCGAGCTGGCCGGGGCGCTGACCGCCCGCGCCCCCGACGGACTGGACCCCCAGTTCCGCGCGCTGTTCGACGCCGCGGACGACGACCGGGCGCGCAAGCGGGTGATCGTCGACCAGATCGCCTCCCTCACCGACGGCTCCGCGCTGTCGCTGCACGCGAGACTGACGGGACGCGCGTGACGGGAACGTGACCCTCCGTGGCCTGATCGGGTCACACCCTCTTCCCGCATCACGCTCCGTGCGGGAGGCTCCCCTGTGGCGGCACCCTAAAGAGGAGGCAACAAGTGGTCGACGCGGATCAGACATTCGTCATCGTCGGAGGCGGTCTCGCCGGTGCGAAGGCGGCCGAGACGCTCCGGGCGGAGGGTTTCAGCGGACGGGTGATACTGATCTGCGACGAACGCGACCACCCGTACGAGCGGCCGCCGCTGTCCAAGGGCCTCCTGCTCGGCAAGGAGGAGCGCGACAGCGTCTTCGTGCACGAGCCCGCCTGGTACGCGCGGCACGACGTCGAGCTGCACCTCGGCCAGACCGTGGACCGCGTCGACCGCACGGCGAAGACGGTCCGCTTCGGTGACGACGGCACCCTCGTCCGCTACGACAAGCTGCTGCTGGTCACCGGCGCCGAACCGCGCCGCCTGGACGTCCCCGGCACCGACCTGGCGGGCGTCCACCACCTGCGCCGCCTCGCGCACGCCGAGCGGCTCAAGGGGGTGCTCCAGCACCTCGGCCGGAACAACGGGCACCTGGTGATCGCGGGCGCCGGCTGGATCGGGCTGGAGGTCGCGGCGGCGGCCCGGGAGTACGGCGCCGAGGTGACGGTGATCGAACCGGAGCCGACCCCGCTGCACGGCGTCCTCGGGCCGGAGCTGGGCAACGTCTTCGCCGAGCTGCACCGCGAGCACGGCGTCCGCTTCCACTTCGGGGTCCGGCTCACCGAGATCGTCGGCCAGGACGGCGTGGTCCTCGCGGCCCGCACCGACGACGGCGAGGAGCACCCGGCGCACGACGTCCTCGCGGCGATCGGCGCGGCGCCCCGGGTGGCGCTCGCCGAGGCGGCCGGACTGGAGATCGCCGACCGGGCGCACGGCGGCGGCATCGTGGTGGACGAGCGGCTGCGCACCTCCGACCCCGACATCTACGCGGCCGGCGACGTGGCGTCCTTCCCGCTCGGGCTGTTCGGCACCCGGCTGCGGGTGGAGCACTGGGCGAACGCCCTGAACGGCGGCCCGGCCGCGGCCCGGGCGATGCTCGGCCTGGACGTCGCCTACGACCGCGTGCCCTACTTCTTCACCGACCAGTACGACCTGGGGATGGAGTACAGCGGGTGGGCGCCGCCCGGGTCGTACGACGAGGTGGTGATCCGGGGCGACGCGGGCAAGCGGGAGTTCATCGCGTTCTGGGTGCGCGAGGGGCGCGTGCTGGCCGGGATGAACGTCAACGTGTGGGATGTCACAGAGCCGATCCAGAACCTGATCCGTTCCCGGGCCCAGGTGAACAGCGAGGCCCTGTCGGACCCGCACGTGCCGCTCGCCGGGCTCCTCCCCTGACCCGCGGACGCGCCGGGAACCCCGCCGCGCCCCCGTAGAATTCACCCGTGGCAGGACGGATCAACGACGAGGACGTGAAGGCGGTACGGGACGCGGTCCCGATCGACGCCGTGGTCTCCGAGTACCTCCAGCTGCGGAACGCGGGCGGCGGCAACCTCAAGGGCCTGTGCCCGTTCCACGACGAGAAGTCGCCGTCCTTCCAGGTCAGCCCCAGCAAGGGACTCTTCCACTGCTTCGGCTGCCAGGAGGGCGGCGACACCATCACCTTCGTGATGAAGGTGGACCACCTCTCCTTCTCGGAGGCGGTCGAGCGGCTGGCCGCGCAGGCCGGCATCACGCTGCGGTACGAGGAGGGCGGGTACAACCCGGCCCACCAGCGCGGCGAGCGCATCCGCCTGGTCGAGGCGCACAAGATCGCCGCGCAGTGGTACGCGGAGCAGCTCGCCACCGGTGCCGAGGCCGAGGCCGGCCGGGTCTTCCTCGCCGAGCGCGGTTTCGACCAGGCCGCCGCCGTGCACTTCGGTGTCGGCTACAGCCCGCAGGGCTGGGACCACCTCACCCGCTATCTGCGCGGCAAGGGCTTCACCGACAAGGAACTGATCCTCTCCGGACTGGCCCAGGAGGGCCGCCGGGGGCCCATCGACCGCTTCCGCGGCCGCCTCATGTGGCCGATCCGGGACATCGGCGGCGAGGTCGTCGGCTTCGGCGCCCGCAAGCTGTACGAGGCGGACAACGGACCGAAGTACCTGAACACGCCCGAGACGCCGATCTACAAGAAGAGCCAGGTGCTGTACGGCATCGACCTGGCGAAGAAGGACATCGCCAAGACCAGCCGCGCGGTGGTGGTCGAGGGCTACACCGACGTCATGGCCTGCCACCTCGCCGGGGTGACGACGGCCATCGCCACCTGCGGCACGGCCTTCGGCGGGGAGCACATCAAGATCCTGCGGCGGCTGCTGATGGACAACGGCAGCGCCCGGGTCATCTTCACCTTCGACGGCGACGCGGCCGGGCAGAAGGCGGCGCTGCGGGCCTTCGAGGACGACCAGAAGTTCGCCGCCGAGACGTACATCGCGATCGCGCCCGACGGCATGGACCCCTGCGACCTGCGCCTCGCCAAGGGCGACGAGGCGGTGGCCGACCTGGCCGAACCGCGCACCCCGCTCTTCGAGTTCGCGCTCCGGCAGATCGTGGGCCGGTACGACCTGGACACCCCGGCCGGCCGGGCCGCCGCGCTGGACGAGGCCGCGCCGATCGTCGCGAAGATCAAGAACAGCGGGGCGCAGCACGAGGTCGCCGTGGAGCTGGCGGGCATGCTCGGCATCCTCGACACCCAGTTCGTGGTCCGCCGGGTCGCCCAGCTCGCCCGCTGGGCCCGCGAGGGCGGCAAGGCACCGCAGCAGCGGCCCCGGCAGGCACAGGCGCAGGCGCAGTGGGAGTCCACCCCCCGTCCCGCCTACAGCGGCCCGTCCCTCACCCTGCGCAACCCGGTGTACGCCACCGAACGCGAACTGCTCAAACTCGCCCTGCAACGCCCGGAGCTGGTGTCGCCCGCGTTCGACGCGTACGGCGTGGACGAGTTCACCGCCGCCCCCTACGCCGCGGTGCGCCAGGCCATCGCGGAGGCGGGAGGCGCCGAGTACGGCGTCCAGGACCCGCAGGAGTACCTGGTCCGGGTCCGGGAGGCGGCCCCCGACGACACGGTCCGGGCGATGGTGACCGAGCTGGCGGTGGAGGCGATCATGCGCCGCACGGTCGACGAGACCTACGCGGGCGAACAACTGGTCACCGTCCGGCGCCGCGCCGTCGCCCGCCGGCTCACCGATCTCCAGAGCACCCTGACCCGGCTCGGCCACGCGGACCCGGCCCAGTCGGCCGCCGTCCAGAACGAGATGATGATCCTCACCCGGTACGACCGCGCGCTGCAGGACGAGGGCCCGTCCGCCCTCTAGCCACCCGGATCACCACCCCGTCACCGGACGGATGCAAAAAGTCACCGCACGCCCCTCGTGGCGGTGTTGTGTCGTACCCCACACTGGGGGCGGTGCCCGAGCCTCGGAGCGCACGCTGCCGCTCGGCTTCGCAGCGATCATCCTGGAGGTCGCCCCCCGTGCAGACCCGGACCCTCGCCCAGACCGACAGCAGTACCCGCGCCACCCGCACCGACGCGGACGATCCGGAAGCGGAGACCGGCGTCCTCGTGGCCGTGCCCCCGCAGGGCCGGGCCGGCCTGGAGCCCGAGCCGGCCGCCGGGGAGGCGGAGCGGCCCGGGGAGCCGGACGAGGCGGACGGGCCCGCGGAGGCCGAGGTCCCGGTCGTCGCCCGCGCGGAGTCCGGCGGGCCCTCGGCCGACCTGTTCCGGCAGTACCTGCGCGAGATCGGCCGTATCCCGCTGCTCACCGCCGCCGAGGAGGTGGAACTCGCCCGCCGGGTCGAGGCCGGCCTCTTCGCGGAGGAGAAGCTGGGCAGCACCCCCGACCTGGACAGCGAGCTGGCGCTCGACCTGGACCGGCTCGTCGTCCTGGGCCGGATGGCCAAGCGGCGGCTCATCGAGGCGAACCTGCGGCTGGTCGTCTCCGTCGCCAAGCGGTACGTCGGCCGGGGACTGACCATGCTGGACCTCGTCCAGGAGGGCAACCTCGGGCTCATCCGGGCCGTGGAGAAGTTCGACTACGCCCGCGGCTACAAGTTCTCCACCTACGCCACCTGGTGGATCCGCCAGGCCATGTCCCGGGCGCTGGCCGACCAGGCCCGCACCATACGCGTCCCCGTGCACGTCGTGGAGCTGATCAACCGGGTCGTCCGGGTGCAGCGGCGGCTGCTCCAGGAACGCGGCCAGGAGCCCACCGCGGAAGAGGTCGGCGCCCATCTCGACCTGTCGCCCGAGCGGGTCCGCGAGGTGCTGCGCCTCGCCCAGGAACCGGTGTCGCTGCACGCCCCGGTCGGCGAGGAGGACGACGTCGCCCTCGGCGACCTCATCGAGGACGGCGACGCGGCCAGCCCGGTGGAGTCGGCGGCCTTCCTGCTGCTGCGCGAGCACCTGGACGCGGTGCTGTCCACGCTGGGCGAGCGCGAGCGGAAGGTCGTGCAGCTGCGCTACGGCCTGGCCGACGGGCGCCCGCGCACGCTGGAGGAGATCGGCCGGCTGTTCGGCGTGACCCGGGAGCGGATCCGGCAGATCGAGTCCAAGACCCTGAGCAAGCTCCGCGACCACGCCTTCGCCGACCAGCTCAGGGGCTACCTGGACTGAGGGGCCGCCGCACCCCGGCGGCCCCCTTCGGCTAGTCCACCTCGGCCACGGCCTGCGCGAACTGGGCCTGGTACAGCCGGGCGTACGCGCCGTCGGCCGCCAACAGCTCGGCGTGCGCGCCCTGTTCCACGATGGAGCCGTTCTCCATCACCAGGATGGTGTCCGCGTCCCGGATCGTCGACAGCCGGTGCGCGATCACGAACGACGTACGGCCCGTCGCCAGTTTGGCCATCGCCTTCTGGATCAGCACCTCCGTGCGCGTGTCCACGGAACTCGTCGCCTCGTCCAGCACCAGGATCACCGGGTCGGACAGGAACGCCCGCGCGATGGTGATCAGCTGCTTCTCACCGGCGCTGACGCCCGTGCCCTCGTCGTCGATCACGGTGTCGTAGCCGTCGGGCAGCGTCCGGATGAACCGGTCCGCGTGCGCGGCCCGCGCCGCCTCCTCGATCTCGCCGCGGGTGACCTCGCGCGCGGCGCCGTAGGCGATGTTCTCCGCGATGGTGCCGCCGAACAGCCAGGTGTCCTGGAGCACCATGCCGATGCCGGACCGCAGTTCGTCCCGGGTCATCCCGCGGATGTCCACCCCGTCCAGGGTGATCCGGCCGCCCGAGACGTCGTAGAACCGCATCAGCAGGTTGACCAGCGTGGTCTTGCCCGCGCCGGTGGGGCCGACGATCGCCACCGTGTGCCCCGGCTCCACCGTCAGCGACAGGTCCTCGATGAGCGGCTTCTCGGGGTCGTAGCGGAACGACACGTGTTCCAGGCACACCCGTCCGCGCAGCTCGGCCGGCCGCTCGCCCGGCACCGGGTCCGCCTCCTGCTCCTCCGCGTCCAGGAGTTCGAAGATCCGCTCGGCCGAGGCCACCCCGGACTGCACCAGGTTCGCCATCGACGCGACCTGGGTCAGCGGCATGGAGAACTGCCGCGAGTACTGGATGAACGCCTGCACGTCACCGATGGACAGCGAACCGGAGGCGACCCGCAGACCGCCGACGACCGCCACCAGCACGTAGTTCAGGTTCGACACGAACATCATCAGCGGCTGCATGACGCCGCTGTTGAACTGCGCCTTGAACCCGGCCTCGTACAGCGCCTCGTTCTGCTCGGCGAACTGCCGCGCCGACTCCTCCTGCCGCCCGAACACCTTCACCAGCGTGTGCCCGGTGTACATCTCCTCGATGTGGGCGTTGAGCTTGCCGGTGGAGCGCCACTGCTGCACGAAGTGCGGCTGCGACCGCTTGCCGACCCGGGTGGCGACCACGAACGACAGCGGGACGGTGACGAGGGCCACCAGCGCCAGGATCCAGGACACCCAGAACATCATCGCCAGCACGCCGACGATGGTCAGCACCGAGTTGATCAGCTGGCCCATCGACTGCTGGAGGGTCTGGCCGATGTTGTCGATGTCGTTGGTCGCCCGGGACAGCACCTCGCCGCGCTGGCGCTTGTCGAAGTACGACAGCGGCAGCCGCGACAGCTTGGTCTGCACGTCCTCCCGCATCCGGTACATCGTGCGGTTCACGGCCCGGTTGACCAGCCGGGTCGCGACCGCCATCAGCAGGCCCGCGACCAGGAAGGTGCCGAGGGCGAGCAGCAGCACATGCCCCACGGCGGTGAAGTCGATGCCCTCGCCGGGGGTGAAGTCGGTGCCCTTCAGCATGTCCGCGACCCGGCCCTGGCCGCGCTCGCGCATGGAGTCGAGCACCTGCTCCTTGGTGGCGCCGTGCGGCATCTCCCGGCCGATGAGGCCGGCGAAGACGAGGTCGGTGGCGCGGCCGAGGATCTTCGGGCCGACCACGCTCAGGGCCACGCTGACGACCACGCACAGCAGCAGGGCGTAGATCGTGAGCCGCTCCGGCCGGAACCGGGCGACGAGCCGTTTGCCCGACCCCTTGAAGTCCATCGAGCGCTGGTCGGGGCCGCCCCCGGCCATCATGCGTCCCATGGGACCGGCCATCAGGCGGCCTCCGCTTCCGTCAGCTGGGAGAGCACGATCTCCCGGTAGGTCTCGTTGGATGCCATCAGCTCGGCGTGCCGGCCGGAGCCGACCACCCGGCCCTCGTCCAGCACGATGATCCGGTCCGCGTCCCGGATGGTCGACACCCGCTGGGCGACGATCACCACGGTGGCCTCGGCGGTCTCCCGCGCCAGCGCGGCGCGCAGGGCGGCGTCGGTGGCGTAGTCGAGCGCGGAGAAGGAGTCGTCGAAGAGGTAGATCTCCGGGCGCTGCACCAGCGTGCGGGCGATGGCGAGCCGCTGCCGCTGACCGCCGGAGACATTGGTGCCGCCCTGCGCGATCGGGGCCTCCAGGCCGCCCTCCAGCCCGGTGACGAAGTCCTTGGCCTGCGCGACCTCCAGCGCGTGCCAGAGCTCCTCGTCGGTGGCGTCCGGATTGCCGTAGCGCAGGTTGCCGGCGACGGTGCCGGCGAACAGGTAGGGCTTCTGCGGGACGAGCCCGACGGTCCTGGCGAGCAGCGCCGGGTCGATCTCGCGCACGTCCACGCCGTCGACCAGCACCTCGCCGTCGGTGGCGTCGAACAGCCGGGGGACGAGCCCGAGCAGCGTCGACTTGCCGCTGCCGGTGGAGCCGATGACGGCGGTGGTCTCGCCGGGCCGGGCCGTCAGGTCGATGGACTTCAGCACCGGCTCCTCGGCACCCGGGTAGCGGAAGCCCGCGCCCCGGATCTCCAGGTGCCCGTGCGCGCGCAGCGCGGTGACGCCGGCCGCCGGCGGCACGACGCTGGAGGAGGTGTCCAGGACCTCCTGGATGCGCTCGGCGCAGACCTCGGCCCGCGGCACCATCATGAACATGAAGGTGGCCATCATCACGGACATGACGATCTGCATCAGATAGGCGAGGAACGCCGTGAGGTCGCCGATGGCCATGCCGCCGCTGTCGATGCGGTGCGCGCCGAACCACACCACCGCGATGGACGACACGTTCACCACCGTCATCACGATCGGGAACATCAGGGCCAGCAGCCGGCCGGTGGCGAGCTGCATCTCGGTCAGCTCGCCGTTGGCCCGGCCGAACCGCTCCTGCTCGTAGGCGTCCCGGACGAAGGCGCGGATCACCCGGTTGCCGGTGATCTGCTCGCGCAGCACCCGGTTGACCTTGTCCAGCCGGTCCTGCATCGACCGGAACAGCGGGCGCAGCCGGCGCACGATCAGGGTCACCGAGACGCCGAGCACCGGCACGACCGCGATCAGCACGGCGGACAGCGGCACGTCCAGGCCGAGCGCCAGCACGATGCCGCCCACGCACATGATGGGCGCCGACACCATCAGGGTGAACGTCATCAGGGCCAGCATCTGGACCTGCTGCACGTCGTTCGTGGTACGGGTGATGAGGGAGGGCGCCCCGAAGTGACCCACCTCACGCGCGGAGAAGGACTGCACCCGGTCGAAGACGGCACCGCGCACGTCCCGGCCGAGCGCGGAGGCGGTCCGGGCGCCGTAGTACACGGCGCCGATGTTGCACACGACCTGCGCCAGCGAGATGCCGATCATCAGGGCGCCGAAGGACAGGATGTAGTCCGTGTCGCCCTTCACGACGCCGTTGTCGATGATGTCGGCGTTCAGGGTGGGCAGGTAGAGGGTCGCGCAGGTCTGGAGGAACTGGAGCACCACCAGGAGGGCGATGGGTTTCTTGTAGGGCCTGAGATAGGTCCGTAGAAGTCGTATGAGCACGCTACGTCTCTCGGAGTCGGCGACAGGGGCTGGTCGGTTGCCCTTGGCCCCTATCGTCGGACACTCCACCCGCGTTACCTCAACCGATTAACCCGAAGGTCTCTCCTCTACTGGACCGGTGTTTCGGGGAGTTACGGCCTGCTGTGCCCCTTATGGGCGGAACGCCCCCGGGTGGGTCTGCTCCCGCACCGCCGTGAACTGCTGCCGCACCGCCTGCCCCACGGCCAGTTCCTCGCCCGGCTCCAGCACCTGCGCCGCCGCGCCCTGCCAGGCCGGCGGGGTGCGCGGATCGAGGGCGCCCTGCGACACCCCGAGCGCCCAGGCCGCCTGCCGGGCCGCGCCGATCGCCGCGTAGTCCGCCGGCTGCGGCACGACGACCTGCGCGCCGAACAGCGACGGCGCCGAGGCCTGGACGGCGGGCAGCTCGGCGGCGGCGCCCAGCAGGAAGACCCGGCGCACCTCCACGCCCCGCCCGCGCAGCACGTCCAGCGCGTCGGCCAGCCCGCAGAGCATGCCCTCGAAGGCGGCCCGCGCCAGGTGCTCGGGCTTCATCGACTCGCGCCGCAGCCCCGCGAGGGTGCCCGCGGTGTGCGGCAGGTTCGGCGTCCGCTCGCCCTCCAGGTACGGCAGCAGCACCAGCCCGTGCGCCCCCGGCGTGGACTTCATCGCCAGGTCGGACAGGCTCTCCAGGTCCGGCAGGCCGAGCAGTTCGGCGGTGCCGCGCAGGGCGCGCACCGCGTTCAGGGTGGTGACGACCGGCAGGTGCATGCCGGTGGCGTCGGCGAGCGAGGTGATCATCCCGGACTGGTCGGCGAGCGCCTCCGGGTGCACCGCCATCACCGATCCCGAGGCCCCGAGCGACACCACCACGTCGCCGAGGCCGAGGCCGAGCCCGAACGCGGCGGCCATGGTCTCCCCGGTCCCGGCGGAGATCAGCAGCCCCTCGGGGGTGGTGCCGGCCGCCTCGGCGGGGCCGATCACCTCCGGCAGCACCGCCTGGTGGCCGAGCGCCAGCTCGACCAGGTCGGGGCGGTAGGCGCCGGTCGCCGCCGACCAGTAGCCGGTGCCGGAGGCCCCGCCGCGGTCGGTGGTGCGCCGCAGGGGCCGCCCGAGCAGCTGCCACACCAGCCAGTCGTGGGCCTGGAGCAGGACGGCGGTGCGCTGCGCGTTCTCCGGCTCGGTCTTCGCCAGCCAGCGCAGCTTGGTGACCGGCTGGGCGGCCCCCGGCACACAGCCGACCGCCTGCGCCCAGGCCTCCCGGCCGCCGAGCGCGTCCACCAGGTCGGCCGCGGCGACCTGCGCGCGCTTGTCGCCGCCGGCCAGGGCCGGGCGGACGGTGTTGCCCTGGGCGCCCAGCGGGACCACGGCGTTCTGCTGCGCCGAGACCCCGATGGCCTGCACCCCCTCCAGCAGCCCGCCGCCGGCCGCCTCGCCGAGGGAGAGCAGCCAGGCCTGCGGATCGACGTCGCTGGGCCGGCCCTCCACCGGATGCGGGGCGTACCCCTGTCGTAGTACGGCACCGGTGTCCGTGTCGCAGACCACGATGCGCGTGAACTCCGGTGAGCTGTCCAAGCCGGCGACTATCCCCATGCGGAGAATTTTGCCGTACCGCCGCACCCGGCTCGGGCCGGGGCGCCCGAGGAGCCGGGGCGCCCGTCCCGTGGCCGGTGCCGGAAGGCGGGGCTCAGGTGGTGCTGGTGCCCCAGTCGTCCTCGCGGGTGCCGTGGCCGTTGCGCTCCCGCAGCGAGCGGACCCGGTGGCTCACCGACTCCGGGATGCGGTCGCCGACCGTGTGGAATGCCTTGCCGGCGTAGACGCGGCCCTGCTGGGCCGCGGTCTCGGCCGTGTTGCGGACCGCGGGGTTCTGCGCGATCTGCCGGGCCGACTTCTTCAGCTGTTCGTAGCGCTCGCGTCCGGCCTTGGTGCCGAGTACGTAACCAAGGGCCAGTCCGGCGAGGAACGTGAGCCGGTAGCGCATGGCTGCCACCCTTCCCGTGTGTAGGCATCTGGTGCGGCGCTGGCGCCGAGGGTACCGATTGGCGGAGCACCCCCCTGCTTGCGCTAATGTATGTGTCGCAGCGAGCAACCGCCCCCTGGCGAATACCCAGGTAGGTACGTTCGATGCAACGAGGCGATCCTCCGTAGCTCAATTGGCAGAGCAGCCGGCTGTTAACCGGCAGGTTACTGGTTCGAGTCCAGTCGGGGGAGCTTCGGTCCTCCGTAGCTCAATTGGCAGAGCAGCCGGCTGTTAACCGGCAGGTTACTGGTTCGAGTCCAGTCGGGGGAGCGCTGAACGAGGACCCCTCAGGGGTCCTTTTTCATGTCCGGGGGAACCGCCGCGCCCGTGGCGCTGTCCTCAAGGTCATGAGCGGCAGCGCGGCAGCCGACCAGCCGAGGCAGGAGATCGTATGAGCGGCTATGCTGCGGCAGACGGCGCGCACACTTGTACGCGACACGCCGCTATGGGGCGGTAGCTCAGCCGGTTAGAGCAGCGGACTCATAATCCGTCGGCCGTGGGTTCGAGTCCCACCCGCCCCACCGCAGCAGGGTGGTGCAGGATCGTTTTGACCTGCACCGGCCCTGGGTCCACCGGGCGCCTCGCGGTTTTTGCCACCCCGCTGCAACCCTTCGCCCCGCCCCGGTGTTCTGTTCGGTGATGGATGAGAAGGCCGAGCGGCAGCTGACCGAGCTTCTCGCCGTGGACCTCGACGACGGCTTCACCGAGCTGGTCCGGGTTCACGGCAGAGCCGTGTACACGTTCCTGTTGCGGGTCTCCGGCTCGGCCACCGAGGCGGACGACCTGGGGCAGGACGTCTTCCTGCGCGCCTACACCGCGTTACAGGGCTACGACCCCGAGCGCAGGCGGCAGCTCAAGACGCGCGCCTGGCTGCTCACCGTCGCCGCCAACGTCTGGCGCAACCACCTGCGCACCTGCTCGCGCCGGCCGGCCCTGACCGGCGTGCCCGTGGAGGACGCCGGTGACGCCTGGACGGACCACGGTCCGGGGCCGGAGGAACTGGCCGCGCTCGCCGAGGACCGGCGGCGCCTGGTCGTGGCGTTGCTGGAACTGCCGGAGCACCACCGCACGCCGGTGGTGCTCCGCCATGTGCTGGGACTGAGCTACACGGAAGTCGCCGAGGTACAGCGGTGCGCGGTCGGGACGGCCAAGGCACAGGTGTCCCGCGGCCTGAAGGGCCTGCGCCGGCTGCTGGAGCCGGAGACGGCCCTGCTGGAGGAGGTGATGACATGAGGAGTGACCGAGAGGAACCGCGCTCCGACGCGGCCCGGTCCGGCCTGGCCGGACTCGTCACGGAACCACCGGCGGACTTCGCCGTGCGCGTGCTGCGCCGCGCGGGCGTCCCGCGTGAGCGCTACGACACCTATGTCCGCCTCGACACCGCCGCCGGCGGTCTCTTCGTGGCGGCGAGCGCGGAGGCGGTGACCGGGGCCGCGCTGGACACCGGCGGGCTGACCGCGCCGGGTTTCGAGGAACTGCACCGCTCCCGGACCCGCCGTCCGGCCCTGTGGTCGGCCAAGCCGTTCCCGGGGGTCACCACCGCGCTGCGGACGGGCCGCGCCCGGCGCCTGCCCATCGACCTGTCCCCGCTCGACCCGGTGGACCGGGCCGTGCTGGAGGCCGTGCGCACCATCCCCGCCGGGCAGCTGCGCCCGCTCGGCTGGATCGCCCGGGAGGCCGCGGTGGCGCCGGGGGACGTGCTCGGCGCGCTGGCCCACAACCCGGCCGCGGTGCTGATCCCCTGCCACCGGGTGACGTACGACAACGGCGTCCCCTGCGACGCCGGGTACCTGCCCGCGACGGGCGAGGCGCTGCGCGCCGCCGAGGGCGTCGACCCGGGGCGGGTGGCCGAGCTGCGCCGGCGCGGAGTGGTGTTCCTCGGCAGCGACACGACCCGTATCTACTGCCACCCCACCTGCGCCCACGCCCGCCGCATCACCCCGCCCCACCAGGTGCCGTTCCGTACCGCCCGGGAAGCCGGGCGGGCCGGGTACCGGGCCTGCAAGAGCTGCCGGCCCCTCACGGTATGACGGCCCCTCGGGCCGGCGGTCACGACCGGAGCGACGGCCACGGCCGCACCGGCCTTCACCACCGGACCGGCGGTCACCACCCGACCCAGGTCACGACCGGACCGATGGTCACGACGAACACGGAGTTGTCTTGCGAACCACTCTCATCCCCGGCGACACCGCGGCGGCGGTCACGGTGCACCCCACACCGCTGGGGCCGCTCGTGCTCGCCGCCACGGCGGACGCGCTCGTGCTGTGCTGCTACGGCGCGGTGGAGGACGCCGTCGCCCGCCTCGCCCGGGGCGGACTGCGCCCCGTGGCCGAGGAGGGCGCGGACCCGGCCCCGCTGAAGGTCCTGGCCGAGGCCCGGGAGCAGCTCGACGCCTATCTGGCGGGCGCCCGGCGGGACTTCACCCTCCCGGTGGACCTGCGGCTCGCCACCCCGTTCAGCCGGCAGACCGTCATGGCACTGGAGGCGTTCGTGCCCTACGGGCGCACCGCGACGTACGCGCAGCTGGCCGCCGCGCTCGACCGGCCCCGGGCCGCCCGCGCGGTCGGCACGGCCCTCGGCGCCAACCCGGTCTGCGTCGTGCTGCCCTGCCACCGGATCGTAGGTTCCGGCGGCAGCCTGAACGGGTACGCGGGCGGTCTGGACGCCAAGCGGTTCCTGCTCGGACTGGAAGCGGGACCGGCGGCCCCCTGACCGGGTGGGCGCCGGCCCGACCCCCGTCCCCGGCGCCCACCCCTCCTCCTCCGCACGTCCATCCGCCACGGAGAGCCACTCGCGTGAACAGCTACGACAGCCCGCCCCTGCCCGGTCTCGCGGAGCCGCCGGCCGCCGCACCCGCCCCGGGCGACGACGGCCCCGGCGTCCTGCCGCCCCTGAACTGGCCCGCCCTGGCCGCCGAGCTGGACGCGGAGGGCGTCGCGCTCACCCCGCCCCTGCTGTCCGCCGAACAGTGCGCCCGGCTGCGGGAGATGTACGACGAGCCGGTGCTCTTCCGCAGCACGGTGACGATGGCCAGGCACCGCTTCGGCGAGGGCGCCTACCGCTACTTCGCCCACCCGCTGCCCGAACCGGTGCAGGCCCTGCGCCGGGAGCTGTACCCGCCCCTCGCGCGCATCGCCAACACCTGGGCCGCCCGGCTCGGCGAGCCCGGCTTCCCCGAGCGGCACGAGGAGCTGGTCGCCGCCTGCGCCGCCGCGGGCCAGCACCGGCCGACCCCGCTGCTGCTCCGCTACGAACAGGGCGGCTACAACTGCCTGCACCAGGACGTGTACGGCGACCTCACCTTCCCGCTCCAGGTCGCGGTGCTGCTGGACCGGCCGGACGAGGACTTCACCGGCGGCGAGAGCGTGTTCGTGGAGCAGCGGCCGCGCGCCCAGTCCCGGCCCCTGGTGCGGCGGCCGGCGCAGGGACAGGGACTGATCTTCGCCGTCCACCACCGCCCCGTGCGCTCCGCGCGGGGCTGGAGCCGGGTGATGCTGCGCCACGGGGTGAGCGCCGTGCACAGCGGGCGGCGCCACGTGCTCGGGATCATCTTCCACGACGCCCGCTGAGCGGGCCGGCGACCGGGTTCGCCCCGTGCCGCGGCGAACCCGTGTACGACCGCCGTAGGGGCCCGGTTCTGCCGCCTCGCTCCAGTGACGCCGCGGCCTCGCCAACGGGGCTGGTCACAGCCGCCCGGCCACCCTCCGGAAACTGCCGCACCGGCTGGAGTGCCGCTGGAGATCGGCAACAAGGCCGTTACATACGGTGGCTGTGCGACGGCAGGGGGGATTCGTGACCTGCCTCGTACCACTGTCAACCCGGCGACACAGCGTTAAGGAGCAGTGGCACACATGCGGCACGTACAAGAGGCACGGGCCATGCCCGCGGAGCACGAGGCCCGACCGGTCCCGGAAACCATGCCGGCGAACGGTTCGCCGTACCGTCTGGGAGCGGCGCTGCTGCAGTCGCTCGCGCAGGAGATGAACGCGCTCGCCGAGCAGGCGTCGGCGCTGCTGAGCATGCCCCCGGAGGAGCTGTCCCTGGACGCGGACGCCTTCGCCCAGATCGCTCGCAGAAACGTTCCACGCTGGCACTTCGCCATGCTCAACGACATCGGGCGCAACACCGCGCTGATGACCGCCCTGGAGCGGGGCGTCCCGGCGGGGGCGACCGTGCTGGACATCGGCTCCGGGAGCGGCCTGCTCGCCATGGCCGCCGCCCGGGCCGGCGCGAGCCGGGTGTTCACCTGCGAGATGAACCCGCTGCTGGCGGAGATCGCCCGGAACGTCGTCAACGCGCACGGCCTGTCCGACGTCATCACCGTCATCGGCAAGCCGTCCACCGACCTGGACCCGGAGCGCGACCTCGGCGGACCGGTGGACGTCCTGGTGTCGGAGATCGTCGACTGCGGCCTGATCGGCGAGGGCCTGCTGCCCTCCGTGCGCCACGCCCGCGAGCACCTGCTGAAGCCGGACGGGATCATGCTGCCCTCGGCGGCCCGGCTGCACGGCCGGCTGGTCAGCAGCGAGGCGGTGCTGAAGCTGAACCAGGTCACCACGGCCGGCGGCTTCGACGTCTCGCTCATGAACACGCTCGCGACCCGCGGCCACTTCCCGGTCCGGCTCGACACCTGGCCGCACCGGTTCCTGTCCGAGGCGGCGCCGCTGGTCGAGTTCGACCTGGCGCGGTCCCCGCTGGAGCCCGGCGAACGCCCCCTCGCGCTGACGGCCACCGCCGACGGCGAGGCCCAGGCCCTCGCGGTCTGGTTCGAGCTGGACATGGGAAGCGGCATCACCCTGTCCAACCCGCCGGACAACCCCGCCTCGCACTGGATGCAGGGGTGGGTCCCGCTGGAGAAGCCCGTGCCGACCAAGGCGGGCGAGCCGGTCGCCCTCCGGCTCGCCTGGAGCGACTTCACCCTGCGCGCGAGCATCTGACACCGCCCCACCCCGGCACCGGCCACGAGCCGGCGGCCGCACCTGTCTGGACCAGGACTAGGGAGCAAGCGATGAGTCACGTACCCCCGCACGTCCCGTTCGAACTCAGCGGCGCGGAACTGCGCGACGCGATCGTGCAGTACGCCACCGCCCCGATCTACCACGACAACCTGGACTGGGTGAACCACGACAACCCCTACCGGCGGCAGCTCAGGCCGCAGGTGCTGCCCCACCTGGACTACGACAGGATCCCGGGCCGGGAGAACATCCTCAACTACGCGAGCCTGGCCGTGCAGCGCCTGCTGACCTCCGTCTACGAGGCCGACCTCGTGTTCTTCCCCAAGTCCGGGCTGAAGGGCAAGGAGGAGGACTTCCGGGCGTTCTACAGCCCCGCCAACCGGGCGCTCGGCGAGCGGATCCGGCCGGCGCTGGAGCGCTTCGCCTTCGGCTTCCTCGACGACGAGGTGGAGACCTCCGGCAACTGGACCGCGCAGAGCCTGGACGCCTACCTGGACTCCCTCGACACCGCGGGCGACGAGGAGCAGTCGCCGGTGGAGAAGGCCATCCTGGGCTCGGCCGACCGCGAGCGGGCGGCCCGGATGTGGCTGGTGCAGTTCGCGCCGGACTTCCTCTCCGAGGCCTCGCCGATGATGCGCAACGTCCTCGGCTACTACGGCCCGGCCCAGTCCGAGTGGTTCAAGGTCGTCATCGACGAGTACGGCTACGGCGTCCACGACACCAAGCACAGCACCCTGTTCGAGCGGACCCTGGAGTCGGTCGGCCTGGAGTCCGACCTGCACCGGTACTGGCAGTACTACCTGAACAGCAGCCTGCTGCTGAACAACTACTTCCACTACCTGGGCAAGAACCACGAGCTGTTCTTCCGTTACGTCGGTGCGCTCTACTACACGGAGAGCTCCCTGGTCGACTTCTGCCGCCGCGCCGACAAGCTGCTGCGCGAGGTCTTCGGCGACACGGTGGACACCACCTACTTCACCGAGCACGTGCACATCGACCAGCACCACGGCCGGATGGCCCGCGAGAAGATCATCAAGCCGCTGCTGGAGGCGCACGGCGAGGGCATCATCCCGGAGATCGTGCGGGGCATCGAGGAGTACCGGGTGCTGCTGGAGATCGGCGACTTCGACTTCTCCGAGCAGATCGCCTGGATGGACGCCCAGCCCGAGCTGATGAAGCTGCACGACCCGGTCTTCGAGGGGCTCAAGCAGGGCAAGGTCGACGCGCCCGTGGCCCACCTCGTCGAACCGCGCGGCGAGCTGTCCAACACCCACTGCCACGACGGCGACGAGCTGTGCCACATCGTCTCCGGCACCATGCGCTTCGAGAGCGGCCTGGGCTCCTCGCTGACCCTCCAGGCCGGCGAGGGCGTCGTCATCAAGCGCAACCGGCTGCACGGCGCGAACATCGAATCGGACGAGTGCGTCTACGAGATCCACTCGGTGGGGGACTACCGCAAGTGCCTGTCGTGACCTTCACCGCCGAGGGGCGGGACAACTGCGTGGTCGTCGAGGGGACGCCGTACGTCTACGCGACGGTCGGCGGCCGGGGCTTCGTGATGCGGGCCCGGTGCCCGCACCGCGGCGGCCCCCTGCACCTGGCCCAGGTGGCCGAGGACGGCATCCGGCTGGTGTGCCCCTGGCACGAGCGGGGGACCTCCCTGGCCCGGATGCGGGCGGAGATCCCCGCCGTCCGGGTGGGCGACCGGGTCACCGCCGTCTTCCCCGAGAACCCGCCGGCCCGCGGCTGGCCGGCCCCGCCCCGCGACTGCGCCCTCGGCCTGGAGCACCGGCCGCTGTCGCCCGCGCTGAGCCGCCCGCGCGCGGCGGCCGGCTGACCCGCCGGCCACTGCAACGCCCCGGCGCCGGCCGGTGTTCTACAGACGGCCGGTCCGGGGGGGGGGGGGGGGGGGGGGGGGGGGGGGGGGGGGGGGGGGGGAAGGGGGGGGGGGGAGGGGGGGGGGGGGGGGGGGGGGGGGGGGGGGGGGGGGGGGGGGGTTTG
>NZ_JBVJOT010000002.1:0-121196 GCF_055583025.1 Streptomyces sp. NPDC104831 | reverse complement strand
TCTTTTTTCCAAAGACCGGCGGGCCCGGGTGCGAGTGCGCCGCGCGGCCCGCCGGCACCCGGACCGGACCACGAGCGACCACATGTGAGGAGAGCGGAACATGGGCAGGGACGGTGACAAGCCGCTGCTGCTGCTGATCGGCAGCAGTTCGCGGCGCAGCCGGGAGTTCATCCTGCGATCGGTGAGCCGGCGCTACGCGCTCTGGCTGCTCCAGCCGGCAGCGGTGACCTGGGAGGAGCCCTACGTCGTCGGCAGTACCGAGGTCGACAACACCCGTCCCGAACTCCTCGTCGAGGCCGCCCGCCGGGTGGCCGCCGAGCACGAGGTGACCGGCGTGTTCTGCTACGACGAGGGCCTGGTCACCCCGGCCGCGCACGTGGCGAAGGCGCTGGGGCTGCCGGGGAACTCCCCCGAGACCGTGGCCGCCTGCCGGGACAAGAACGCCACGCGGACCGCGCTGGAGCGGGCCGGGGTCGCCCAGCCCGTCTCCATCGGCGTGCGCTCCCTGGCCGAGGCCCGCCAGGCGGCGGACAAGATCGGCTTCCCGGTCGTGCTCAAGCCGCGCGGACTGGCCGGCGGCATGGGCGTGCGCCGGGCCGACGGTCCCGGCGACGTGGAGAGCGCCTACCGGGCGGCGACCGGCGTCTCCTACCCGGGCGTGCCCGTCTTCGAGGTGTCGGTGCTGGTCGAGGAGTACGTCGACGGGCCCGAGATCAGCGTGGACGCCGTCTTCTTCGAGGGCGAGGGCACCCCGCTGGCGGTGGCCCGCAAGCAGGTCGGGCTCGCGCCCTTCTTCGAGGAGACCGGGCACGAGGTGGACGCGGCCGACCCGCTGCTGTCCGACCCGCAGCTCGTCGAGGCGCTGCGGGCCAGCCACGCCGCGCTGGGCTTCCACACCGGGGTCAGCCACACCGAGTTCCGGCTCACCGCCGACGGCCCGCGCCTGATGGAGGTCAACGCCCGCCTCGGCGGCGACATGATCCCCTACCTCGGCGAGCTGGCCACCGGCGTCGACATCGCGATGGCGGCGGCCGACGTCGCGGCGGGCCGGCGCCCCGAGACCACGCCGACCCGGCAGCGGGCCGCGGCGATCACGTTCCTGTACCCCGAGCGGGACACCGAGATCGAGTCGGTGACCGTCCACGAGGACCGCTTCCCGGCCGGGATCCACGGCGCCGACCCCATGGCCGACCCGGGGGCCGTGCTGCGGCTGCCGCCGCGCGGCTACATCTCCCGGTACGCCCGGGTCATCGCCCTCGCCGACGGGATGGAGCAGGCACGGGCGGCCCTGCTGAAGGCACCGGAGATCGTGGAACTCGCCGGCCGCCCGGTGGAGGAGCCGCCCCGATGACGACCGGACAGACGTCCGCCGGGCCGGGCAAGGCGGGCCGGCCGTCGGTCCTGGAGACCCTGCGGGGGATCCCGGGCCCCATCTGGCTCGTGCTCGTCGGCATGCTGGTCAACCGGCTCGGCAACTTCCTCCAGATCTACCTGGTGCTCTATCTGACCGCCAAGGGGTTCTCCGCGACCGAGGCCGGGTTCGCGCTCGGCGCCTACGGCGTGGGCTCGGTGGTCGGCGTGCTGGTGGGCGGCTCGGCCTCCGACCGCATCGGCTATGCGTGGACCATCGTCGGGTCCATGGCGCTCGCCGGACTGGGCACGCTGAGCCTGCCCCACCTCGGCAGCCTGCCCCTGGTGATCGCGGTCGCCGCGGTCATCGGCCTGCTGGCGCAGATGTACCGGCCGGCCTCCTCGGCCCTGCTGGTGGAGCGCACGCCCGAGAGCCACCACGTGATGGTGTTCGCCGTCTACCGCATGGCGTTCAACCTCGGCACCACGGTGGGCCCGCTGCTCGGCGCGCTGCTCATCAGCCACTCGTACAACCTGATCTTCTATCTGGAGGCGGGGGCGCAGCTCGGCTTCGCCGCGTTCGCCCTGGTCCTGGCGCGCTCCGGGGGCATGGCCAGGCAGGCCGAGCGGCACGCCGACGCCCCGGCCCGGTCGTACACCGCCGTGCTGCGGGACACCCGGTACGTGCTGTTCCTGCTGGCGCTCTTCCTCAACGCCGTCGTCTACATCCAGCACACCTCCGCGCTGCCGCTCCAGATCAAGGCCGACGGACACAGCGTGGCGTTCTACTCCAGCCTGCTGTCGCTGAACGCCGTCATGGTCATTTGCCTGGAGCTGCTGTTCACCAAGTACGTGCAGCACCTGCCCGGCAAGGTCGCCGTGGCGCTCGGCGTCGGACTGGTCGGCGTCGGCATGAACCTGTACGTGGCCGGGCCCGGCATGGCCATGTACGTCGTGGCGACCGTGGTGTGGACGGCCGGCGAGATGATCGGCACGCCGACCGCGTCGGCCTGGCCGGGCAAGGTCGCCCCCGAGCACCTGCGCGGCCGCTACATCGCCGCCGCCGCCTTCCCCATGCAGATCGGCTACGCGGTCGGCCCCGTGCTCGGCGTCGCCGCCTGGCAGCTGTCGCACGCGTCCGTGTGGTGGCTGTCCGGGCTGCTGACCGTGGGTGCCGTGGCGGCGGCCCTGGCCGGCATGAGCGAGCGCCGCGCGGACCCCGGTGCCGACCCCGCCCCGGCCGACGAGGAGCCGGCCGGGCGCGGCGGACCGGTCGCCGCCGACACTCCCTGACCCGCCCCACCGCACCCCCTGGATTCGGAAGCGAGCGAGCTGCGCATGGCCTACGCAGAAGGCATAGAGAAGTTCGTGGAGACGGTCAACGGCGCCCTGCCGCCGGACTTCTACACCTACCCCGTCGAACGGCAGCGGGTCCTGTACGACGCGCTGACCGAGGTCCTCCCCATCCCCGTGCCCGAGGGCGTCCGGCACCGGGACACCACCGTGGAACACGAGGGCCGCACGGCCCGGATCCGCATCTACGAACCGGCCGCGCGCACCGGCGACGCCGTGCTGTTCTACATCCGCGGCGGCGGCTTCGTCATCGGCTCGCTGCACAGCCACCACAGCCTGGTCGCCGAACTGGCCGACCGCACCGGCCTGGTGACGGTCGCGCTGGACTTCGGCATGGCCCCGGAGAACCCGTTCCCCGGCCCGCTGGAGGACTGCTACGCCGGACTGTGCGGCACCCTCGCCGCCCTGCCCGCGCTGGGCCTCGGCGACCTGGACCCGGACGGCGCGGTCATCTGCGGGGAGAGTTCGGGGGCCAACATGGCGGTGGTGCTGTCGATGATCGCGCGCGACCGCGGCGGCCCCCGGCTGCGCGGCCAGGCGGTGATCAGCCCGGTGCTGGACTTCACCCGCTGGCGGGACGGCGGCGAGGACGCGCCGCTGCTGTCCGGCGGCGAGATGGAGTTCTACACCGCCTGCTACTGCCCGAAGCCGGAACAGGCCGCGGACCCCTACGTCTCGCCGCTGCTCGGCGGCGCCTTCCACGACCTGCCGCCGGCCTACGTCGTCGGCTGCGCGATGGACTCCCTGTGCGTGGACGCGGAGAAGTACACCGCCCTGCTCAAGGAGCACGGCACGCCGGTCACCTACGTGCGCGAGGAGGGCATGGTGCACGCCCCGGTGCGCGCCCGGCGCGTCAGTGAACCCGCGGCGGAGTTCTTCGCCCGCTACTGCGCCGCCGTCTCGGCGCTCGCCCGGAAGGAAACCGTCGATGGCGGGCGCTGACCCGAGCGGCGGACCGGGGAAGGGCCCCTGCGTCGTCGTCGACCCCTACTCCTCCGGTGCCCTCTTCGCCGACGCCCTGCGCGAGCGGGGCGTCCCGGTCGCGGCGGTGGTCAGCAGCGCCCGCCCGCCCGAGGCGTTCGCCTCCTCCTACCGGCCCGGGGACTTCCCCGACGTCATCACCTACGACGGCGACCTGGACGAGGTCGTGGAGCGGGTGCGGGCGCTGGACCCGCGCTGTGTCATCGCCGGCTGCGAGTCCGGCGTGGAACTGGCCGAACGGCTCTCCCCCCGGGTGCTGCCCGCCCTGAGCAACGTACCCGCCCTGGCCGGGGCCCGCCGGGACAAGAGCCTGATGGCCGCCGCCGTGCGGGCCGCCGGGCTGCCGGTCATCCCGCAGCTGTGCACCGCCGACGTCGAGGAGGCGGCCGCCTGGCTGGAACGCGAGGGCCTGGCCGGGGCCGACCTCGTGATCAAGCCGCCCAAGAGCGCCAGCACCGACGGCGTGACCAAGGTGGCGGGCGGGGCGGACTGGCGGGCCGTGTTCGAGCGGCAGATCGGCCGGGTCAACCAGTTCGGCGAGGTGGACGACCGGCTCATCGTGCAGAAGTTCGTCACCGGCACCGAGTACGTGGTGGACACCTTCAGCCACGACGGCAAGCACTCCCTGGTGGACGTGTGCGCCTACGGCAAGGTCGACAACGGCCCGCACATGGCCGTCTACGACACCATGCGCTGGCTGCCCCCGGACGACCCGGCCGTCACCGCCCTGGCGGAGTACGTCTTCGGCGTCCTGGACGCGGTGGGCATCCGCTTCGGCTCCGCCCACGTCGAGGTGATGGGCACGGCCGACGGCCCGCTGCTCATCGAGCTGGGCGCCCGCCCGCACGGCGGCGGCCAGCCGCGGTTCAACCGCAACGCCACCGGCGACAGCCAGATCGACCGGACGGTGCGCTGGCTCACCGGCGGCGAACTGCCGCAGAGCTACGAGCTGCTGACCCACCAGATGTGCGTCTTCCACATGGCCCGCCGCTCCGGGACGGTGCGCGGCACCGCCGTCCTGGACGAGATCCGGACCTTGCCGAGCCACCACTTCTCGGTGCAGAACCTGTCCGACGGCGACCGGGTCCCCGTCACCAGGGACCTGGTCGACAGCCTCAACCTCGGGTTCGTGATCCTCGCCCACCCGGACGCGGAGCAGATCGAGCGGGACTACCGGGCCGTGCGCGCCCTGGAGCAGCGGCTGGCCGTCACGGAGCCATGATCCACGCGCTCGCCTTCCTGACGAGTTCCCTGGTGGTGATCATGGCGCCGGGCCCCGACCTGGCCCTGATCACCCGCCTGGTGCTCACCGGCTCCCCGCGCACCGCGACTCCCGCCGCGCTCGGCATGATCACGGCGGGAGCCCTCCAGGCGGCCCTGGGCGCCCTAGGCCTGAGCGCGCTGCTCGCCGCCCGCCCCGATCTGTTCGCCGCCTTCCGCTGGGCGGGCGCCGCCGTCCTGCTCGTCTGGGGGTACCGGGCCCTGCGCGCGGCCCTCGCCGCACCGGCCGCCACGGCGTCCGGCACGGCGGCGCGGGCGGGCGAGACCCCGCACGGCAGGGGGCGGGCCTTCGCGCTGGGGCTGCTGTGCACCGGCTCCAACCCCAAGGTCGGCATCTTCCTGATGGCGTTCCTGCCCCAGTTCGTGCCGGCCGGCGTGCACCCGGCCACCGGGGTGGCGGTCCTGGCCTGCTGTTACCTGGCCCTCGTCCTGGCCTGGCTGCTGGCGTGGACCAGGCTGGTGCACCGGCTGTCCCGGCACCTGCACTCGGCGCGCGCCCAGCGCCTCACCAACGGGCTGACCGCCGTCGTCTTCGGCGTCTTCGCGGTGCGCCTGGCCGTGGGCGGATGAGCGCGCCCGGCGGCCGGACCGGCGCCGGATTCCCGGCCCGGCGCTCAGGCCGTCCGGACCGGCTCCGCCTCCTCCCGGCCGAGCAGCGCCCCGGCGTACCGCAGCAGCGGGGCGGGCACGTCGAACCGGCCGAGCGCGTGCTCGCGCACCATGCTCGCGTCGGCCAGCCGGCACAGGGCCCACCGGGCCTCGCCCGGTGTCAGGCCGGCCAGCTCCGCCATGGTGTAGGCGGTGACGTCGGTGCCCCTGGTCCGGCCGAGCAGCCGGAACACCCGGCGGGCCGGCTCGGGCAGCGCGGTGTAGGACGGCTCGAAGACCCCCTGGACCGAGCACAGCAGGCTGTCCTGTGCGTCGGCGGGCTGCCGGAACAGCCCGCCGGCCTGCAACTCGGCGTAGTACTGGGCGATGCCGAGACCGGGGTGCTGCACCAGCCGCGTCGACAGGATCCGCAGCACCAGCGGCAGGCCGCCGCAGTACTTGCCCAGCGCCAGGGCGGCCAGGGGTTCCCGGCCGACGCGTTCCGGCCCCAGCAGCCGGCCGAGCAGCGCCAGCGTCTCGTCGTCGTCCAGCCCGTCGACGGCGACCCGCTGGACGCCCTCCCGGGCCGTCAGGTCGGGCAGGGTGTTGCGGCTGGTGACGAGCACGGCGCACCCCGCGTCCCCGGGGATCAGGGGACGGATCTGGTCCTCGTCCCACGCGTCGTCGAGCACGACCAGGACGCGCCGGCCGGACAGCCGGGTGCGGTAGAGGTTCGTCGCCTCGCCGAGGGTGCCGGGGATCCGGTCCCCGGGGACGCCGAGGGCGCGCAGGAAGGAGGCCATCGCCTCCAGGGCGTTCGGGGGGCGCTGCCGGGCGTGGCCGTGCAGGTCGGCGTAGAGCTGGCCGTCCGGGAAGCGGTCGAGCACCCGGTGCGCCCAGCGCAGGGCGATCGCCGTCTTGCCCACGCCGGGCGGCCCGGTGATCAGCGCGGCCGGGACCTGTCCGTCCCGCTCGCCGGGGGCGAGGAGCAACCGGTCCAGCTCCCGGAGCTGGGCGGTGCGCCCCACGAAGTGCCGGTTCAGCCCCGGGAGCTGGGACGGCCGGACCTCGGGCTGCCCGGGCGGGGCCGGCGGCGCGGTCTCCCGGTGGACCGGTGCCGCCCGCCGGGGCGGCGCTTCGCCCGCGGGACCGGTCAACTGCTGTTGCAGCACCTGCACATGGGCCTGGCGCAGCTCCAGGCCGGGCTGGAGGCCGAGTTCGGCGTCGAGGCGCCGGCCGACCTCGGCGAACACCCGCAGCGCCTCGGACTGTTCGCCGCAGCAGGCCAGCGCCAGCATCAGCCGCGCCTGGAGCCGCTCGTTCAGCGGTTCGTCCTCCGCGGCGGTGTACAGCGCGGGCACCACCAGCTCCGGCTGCCGGAACCGCAGCGCGAGGTCCGCGTACAGCAGCAGGTTCTCGGTCCGCTGCCGGGTGGCGGCCGTGGCCGCCGGGTGCAGCGCCAGCTGGGGTTCCTCGGTCAGGATCGGGCCGCGCCAGCAGCGGTGGGCCTGGCTCGCGAACTCGTAGGCGGCCGTGGGGTCGCCGTCGGCGTGGGCCCGCCGCGCCATGTCCGCGAGGTCCTGGAAACGGGTCAGGTCGACCTGGTCGCGCCCGAGCGACAGCGCGTAGCCGACGGGGGTGCGGATCAGGGGCGTGGACACCTGGTCCGCCGGGCCGGAACCGGGGGAGCGCAGCAGCCCGCGCGCCTGGCTCACATAGGTGTGGATCAGGTTCTGGTACGAGCGGGGCGGTTCCTTCGGCCAGAGCGTACGGCCTATTTCGTCCAGGCTGGCGGACTCCGGATGGCACAGCGCCAACAGGGACAATAACCTCCGCAGCTTGCAGGCGCGCACTTCGGCCACGGCGCCGCCGCGGTCGATGGTGAGGGCGCCGAGAATACCGATGCGCAGGCCCGATTCGCCCTGGGTCAGGGGTTTCCGGCTGCGTGACACGGAATGCCGGATGTCGTCGACCTCAAGCCCGAGGACGCCGGCCAGCCGCCGCAGGGTGCGGGCCTGGGGCTGTCCCACCCGGCCGCTCTCGATGTCGCGCAGGGCCCGCACGCTGATCCCGGCCAGTTCGGCGAACTCCCGCTGGGTCAGGCCCGTCCGCTCCCGGAATGTCCGGACCTGGATGCGGAAGGGAAGCGATGGCCTCGGGTGGATCGGACGGTCTGTGACGATTCCGGTGCTGCGAAGGTCCGGCATGCCCCCCCCGGTGCCGAGTGGTGATTCAGCCCCCTGGCAGTGCTCGATTGCAGGCGATCGTAAGTCGAATGGCCCGGTGGCGCAATTTACGCGGCGTGAACTCCGAATAGCGCCACCGCATATTCCCCGTGGCGCAAAACTATGCACGGAAGTAATTGACCGAAAAGCGCCGTTGACACGTGTGGGCCGGGCGCGATGGGAAGGGGCCCGGACGAGGGACGGAATCCCGGCCGACCGGCCCCGGCCGACCGGACCGGAGGGCCGGTTTCCGCCATCCTGGTGGTGTGCCGGGGGCGGCCGGATCCGGGGTGCCGGTGCCGACGGGGTCTGTCCGGCCGGTGACACGGTCCCTACCGTGGGGGGACCCGCGCGCCGACCGGTTCCGGGAAGGAGAACGGCCGTATGACATCCACCCCCAGGGCCGCAGGCGGATCGCCGGGCGACCCCGCCCCGCCGGCCGCCGTCACCGCCGGGCCCGCCCTCCTCGAGGAGGCGTGCCGGCTGGCCCCCGGGGCGGTCGCCCTGCGCCGCGCCCTGCACCGGGGCCCCGAGCTGGGCCTCGACCTGCCGGCCACCCAGCGCCTGGTCCTGGACGCGCTCGACGGCCTCGGCCTGGACGTCCGCACCGGGCGCGCCCTGTCCTCGGTGACCGCGACCCTCACCGGGGCGGGCGACGGCCCGGCGATCCTGCTGCGCGCCGACATGGACGCGCTGCCGGTCACCGAGGCCACCGGGCTGCCGTTCGCCTCGCGCGGTGCCGGGCTGATGCACGCCTGCGGGCACGACGCCCACATGGCGATGCTCGTCGGGGCGGCGCGGCTGCTCGCCGGGCGGCGCGACACCCTTCCCGGACGCGTGGTGTTCATGTTCCAGCCCGGCGAGGAAGGCCACCACGGAGCCCGCCTGATGATCGAGGAAGGGGTGCTGGAGGCGGCCGGAAGCCGGGTCGGCGCCGCCTTCGCCCTGCATGTGCACCCCAATCTGCCGGCCGGCGCGCTGCGGCTGCGGCCGGGACCCCAGATGGCGGCCTCCGACCTGTTCCGCGTCGTGGTCCGGGGGCGCGGCGGGCACGCCTCGGCGCCGCACACCGCCTGCGACCCGGTGCCGGTGGCCTGCGAGATCGTGCTCGCCCTGCAGACCGCCGTCACCCGGGGCGTGGCCGCCGACGACAGCGCCGTGCTCAGCGTGACCCGGCTGACCTCGGGCACCGCGGCCGGTGTCATCCCCGACACCGCCGAACTCTCCGGCACCCTGCGCACGCTGACCGAGCCGACCCGGCGCCACCTGCACGAGGCCATCGCCCGGGTCGCCCACGGGGTGGCCGCCGCGCACGGCGCCACGGCGGAGGCGACCGTCGTCCCCGGCTACCCGGTCACCGCCAACGACCCCGGCTTCACCGCCCTGGCCCACCGGGCCGCCGCCGACGCGCTCGGCGCCGGCGCGGTGGACGTCCTGCCCGCCCCGCACATGACGGCGGAGGACTTCTCCTACGTACTGCGGGCCGTCCCCGGAGCCATGGCCTTCCTCGGCGCCTGCCCGCCGGAGGCGGCCCCGCACGAGGCCCCGGCGCTGCACTCGCCCCGCATGACCGTCGACGAGGGCGTGATCGCCACCGGCATCGCCTGCCACGCCGCGGTGGCCCTCGCCTTCCTGGCCGGCGGCGCACGCGCGTCCCGCTGACCCCGGGCGGGCCGGCCGCGGCAGGGGCGGCGGGCCGCGCTCCGGGTGCTTGGAGGGCCCGACTCCCGCTGCCCGCCCCGGTGACCGGCGGGCGGAGCGCTCGTAACGATGCCATGAAGTGTGCCCGTCCAGGCGTGAACAGGTCAGGTCCTGGGCACGGACCCTCTACCGGTGTGCCGGACCGGTCGATGCCGGCAGGAGGAGGGCGTCATGGACCGTCGCATCCGGGTACGCGTCAGCCGGCGGCCCGCCGCTCCGCGCGGGCAGGAGATCGACCGGAGGACTCCCTCGGGGCGCGTGCTGCCGTACTGAACCGGCGTACGGCGGCGGCCAGCGCGGACCCCAGCGGCTCCGGCGGCGGCGTGCCGTCCGGCGCCGCGCTCGCCGTGACCGCCGCCGCGACCTGCCGCAGCTTGGTGTTGGTCCGCTGGGACGCCTCCCGCAGGATCTCCCACGCCTGCTCCGCGGTGCAGGCGTGGGCCGCCATCAGGACGCCCCGGGCCTGGTCGATGAGCGGACGGGAGTCGATCGCGTGCCGCAGCTGCGCTATCTCCAGGCGCAGCACGTCCAGTTGCTCGGCGCGCTCCCGGGCCACCGCCGAGGCCGCGGTGCCGGGGCGGGCGGCGGGCGGGCCGCCGCTGAGCGGGTCCACGGGGTCCAGGCCCATCAGCTCCAGCACCCGGCGCGGCTGCCCGCGCCAGCCGGTGGCGGCGACCGGCACGTGGTGCCGGCGGCCGTACTCGCCCAGGGCGCGCAGGGCCGTGAGCCCCGCCGTGTCCAGGAAGACCACCTCGCCGGCGTCCAGCTCGACGCGCGAGATTCCCGGCGGCAACGAGGCCAGGGCCTCGGCGAAGGCGTCGGCGCAGCCCTGGACCAGCTCGCCGCGGGCCCGGAGCAGGGCCCGCCCGCCCTCCGCGCGGACGCCGACGGTCAGGGGTGCCGGCCGCCCGCCGTGCGGTGCGCGTGCCGCTGTGGTCATGTCTCCCCTCCCGGGCCGCGGTCCTCCGTGCTTCCCCGCCTGCCCCCCGCGCCGCGCCCTACACCCGCCGCGCGGGCCCGGCCCCGGCCCCGCGCGCGCCCGTGCGGCACGGACGGCGTGCGCCGGGCGGGGAGCGGAGGGCGCATACTGGGCAGCTGTGTATCTGTGCGACTGGGAGACGGCATGAGCGCGGCCGAGTCGGCCCGACTGCCGCAGGCCGCCGCCGT
Organism: Streptomyces sp. NPDC104831; assembly: GCF_055583025.1. Lineage (NCBI taxonomy): Bacteria > Bacillati > Actinomycetota > Actinomycetes > Kitasatosporales > Streptomycetaceae > Streptomyces > Streptomyces sp. NPDC104831. The sequence goes on along the minus strand of NZ_JBVJOT010000002.1, from coordinate 110,550 downwards.
TCCCGAACAGGCGGCGCCGCGGCTCGACGTGTACCCGCTGACCGGGCGGAGCGGATTCCGTGCGGTGGGTGAGGTGATCCTGCCCACGCGTGACATATGGGAGCGCGCGCTGAAGCGGGTCGCGCGCGAGGCCGAGGACGTCGGGGGCGAGGACGTGTATTACTTGGAGCTATCCGCGGTGACCTTCGTCGACGTGGCGGGCGCCGGCGCGCTGGCGGACACCGCCCGGAGCCTGGACGGGCGGCGCCGGCTGGTGCTGGACCGGCCGCCGCACACGCTGCCGCGGATGCTGGGGCTGCTGTGGCCCGGCCTCCCCGGGATCGAGGTGTCGGCGTCATGACCACGGTGAGCGAGTCCGCGGAGCCGTTCGCGCACCCGGCGCTGTTCTACGGCGACACGGACCAGTACCTGGCCGGCACCGTCTCCTTCGTCCGCGAGGGCCTCACGTCGGGCGAGCCGGTCGCGGTCGCCGTACCGGCGGAGAACCTGCGGCTGATCCGGGACGCGCTGGGCGCCGACGGCGACGGCGTGCTGTTCCTGGACATGCGCGAGGCCGGACGCAACCCCGGCCGGATCATCCCCGGCGTGCTGCGCGCCTTCGCCGACCGGCAGCTCCCCGGCCGGCGGGTCCGGATCATCGGCGAGCCGATCTGGGCGGGCCGCAGCGCCGAGGAGTACCCGGCCTGCGCCCAGCACGAGGCGCTGATCAACGCGGCGTTCCGGGGCCGCGAGGTCACCATCCTGTGCCCGTACGACGCCTCCCGGCTGGACGAGCGGGTGCTCGCCGACGCCCACGCCACCCACCCGGTGGTCATCCCCGGCGGCTCGGCCGACGGGCTGACCAGCCCGGAGTACGACCCCGACGGCGTCGTCGCCCGCTACAACCTGCCGCTGCCGCCCGCCCCCGGCGCCGGCCCCGGGGTGCTCGCCACCGCCTTCACCGAGGACTCCCTCTCCGCGGTCCGGCACCTGGCCACCGGCCACGGCGCCCGGCTCGGCCTGGCGGGGACGGCGCTGGAGAACCTGGCGCTGATCACCGCCGAGCTGACCACGAACAGCGTGGTGCACGGCGGCGGCACGGGCACGCTGACGGTGTGGGCACAGCACGGGCACGTGCTGTGCGAGGTCCGCGACAAGGGCCGTCTCGCCGACCCGCTGGCCGGCCGCCGTCCCGCCGCCCGCGACCAGCGCGGCGGACGCGGACTGCTCCTGGTCAACCTGCTGTCCGACCTCGTTCGCGTCCACACCGGGCCGGAGGGCACCACCATCCGCTGCTACCTGGGCCGCTGAGCCCGGAAACCCGGCGCCGGCCTCAGGGGCGGCCCCGCGCGGGAGCGCGGGGCCGAGCCCGTCCCGCCGGGCCGGCGGCCGGGCGGCGGCGTGCCGTCCGTCAGGCGGCCAGCGGGTTCAGCTGGAGCGGCTCGATCCGCCCCTCCAGCATCGCGCCGAGCCCTTCGGCCACGCACACGTCCGGGCGTTCGGCGATGTGCACCGGCATCCTCGTGGCCCGGCGCAGCATCTGGTCGAAGCCGGGCAGCAGGGCCGAGCCGCCGACCATCACGATCCCGCGGTCGGCGAGGTCGGCCACCAGGTCGGGCGGGCAGTCGCGCAGCACCTTCCCGATGCCGTCCAGGACGGCCGTCAGCGGGGTCTGGATCGCGTCGCGCACGGCCGCCGTGTCCACCCGTACGCTGCGGGCGAGCCCCGTGGCCACGTCCCGGCCGTGGATCTCGGCCGACTCCGGGCCCCCGGGGGTGAGGCCGTTGCCCGACAGGGCCAGGTGCAGCGGCCGTACCGACTGGGTGGGCAGCATCAGCTCGTGCCGGTGCCGCAGGTGCTGCACGATCGCGTGGTCCACGGCCTCGCCGCCCACCGGGATCCGCTCGGCGGCGACGATGGAGCCCAGCGAGAGCACCGCCACCTGGGTCGCCGCCGCCCCGCACACCATCACCATGGCGGCCTCCGGCCGCTCCACCGGCAGCCCGCACCCCACCGCGGCGGCGATCAGCGTGTCCACCAGCTCCACCCGGCGCGCCCCCAGCCCGACCAGCGTCTCGACGGTCGCCCGCTGCGCCAGCGGGTCGGCGTCGTGCGGGGCGCAGGCCGCCGCCCGCAGCCGGGGCTTGCGGCGCAGCATGCGGCGCATCTTGTCGCCCAGCAGGTGCCGCAGCATGCGCTGGGCCATCTCGATGTCCACCACCGTGCCGCCGGAGACGGGCCGCACGACCTTGATGTAGTCGGGGGTGCGGCCCGTCATCCGCTCCGCGAACTCGCCCACGGCGATGAGCGCGCCGCTGCGGGTGTTCACGGCGGCGGCCGAGGGCTGGTCCACGACCAGACCGGCGCCCTTCACGTACACCCGGGTACGCGCCGCGCCCAGGTCGACGGCGAAGTGGCAGCGGCGCAACTGCTCCAGGCTGACGGTCACGGCGGATCCTCCCGAGTGCACGGACCTTGGGGCGCCCGGCCGACCGCCGGGTCCACTGGCATCCTGACGCGCCGCGGGGAGCGGACGCCCGCTGGGCGCCGCCGGGCGGGGCGCCGCCGAACGGGCGTAATTCCCGGCCGCACCGGTGTGTCGCCGGGTCACAGGGCGCGCGCGGCCTCCAGCAGCGGTTCCAGGGAGGAGACGGTGACCTCGCTGCCCTCCCCGCGCAGCCGCCGCCGCCCGGCCGCGGTGGGCGCGTAGCCGATGAAGCGGACGCCGAGCTGCTGGGCGGCGGTGAGTTCGGCGACCGAAGAGCTGATCAGGACCCCGCTGCGGGCGGGCGTGGAGCGGGCGTCCAGGGCGCGCAGCAGGCAGTCGGGGTGCGGGGTCAGCAGGCCGAGGTCGTCGCGGCGGCCGTGGACGCCCGCCAGCGGCAGCCGGTGGGGCCGCAGACAGCGGTGGACGGCCGCGGTCGACACGTCCGTCACCACGCTGACCCGGCGCCCGGAGCGGTACAGGGCGCGCACCAGCGACAGGGAGCGGTGCGTCAGGGGCGCGTCCGGGACGGCGGCCAGCTCCAGGTCGTCGAGGCGGGCCCGCAGCAGGGGCCCGAGCCGGTCGTGCGCGAAGGCCCGCAGCAGGTCCAGCGGATGGGTGAACGCCTCCCTCCCGGCGGCGCTCGCGACCGGCAGCGACCGGCCGGACAGCGCGTCCTGGGGATCGCGGTGGTCGGCCACCACCGACAGCAGGTCGAGCACCGCCTCCCGCGCCGAGTGCGCCGTGAACAGCCGGGCGAGCGGCCCCTCGAAGCCGATCAGCACCGTCTCGGCGTCGTCGAGCAGGGCGGCCAGCCGCCGCCGGGACGGCACGGGCGGCTCCGCCGCCGGGACCGGTGCCCACTCGGGGACCAGCTGCACGGTGTACGTCACCGCGAGCCCCGGCACCGGCCAGTCGGCCACCCCCGCGTTCACCGCCCGCTGGGCCGCGCCCGCCCGGCGCAGCGGGTGCCGGCGGGTGAGGGGGGCCGCCGCGGCGCACAGGTGGCGCAGCAGCCGCCCGGGGACGCCGGTGGCCTCCGCGCGGACGAAGGCGACCGGGTCGGCGACCCGCCAGGACAGCATCACGGCGGCCTGGAACGCGCCCTTGCCGGAGCTGGGCAGGGACACGATCCGGCGCGTCTCGTGCGGGGTGAGGTCGACCGAGTAGTACGTCTCCGGGCGCGGCGGGCGCGTGCCGTAGGGCTGGATCGGGTCGAGCAGTTGCAGCGGGCCGTCGGGGCGGGTGTGCACGACGGCCGTGCGGCCCGGGGTGGGGACGCCCAGTTCGCGCAGGTCGGGCGTGATGAACGGGCCCTGCACCAGGTCGCGTTCGCCGGGGGCGGCGGCCTTCGGCCCGAGCAGGCAGTACCAGGCGGCCGGCGGGCTGTCCGGGGCGCTGTCGGCGAACAGCGGCCTGAAGCGCTGGGCGCGCTGGGCCGCGGAGCTGGCGGCGAACTCGTCGTACAGCGCGGGCGGCACGACGACCGTGACGTCCGCGGCCGTCTTCGGCGGGGCGGCGGACGGCCGTCCGAACGTCACCGTGAGCCGTGGCGGATCGCTCAGCCGGCCGAGCGCGTGGGGGAGTTCGCGCAGGGCGGCGGCGAGGACGGGCAGCAGGTAGGCGGTGGGCCCGGTCCGCACCAGGTAGCCGTCCGGGCGGACGGTCACCTCGTACTGGCGGGGACTGACGAAGCCGCGCGCGAGGATCTCGTGCACCGCGGCCTCCAGGGCGACCCGGGCCTCCGGGCGCCCGGTCAGCTCGTCGGCCGCGAAATGGATCCCGGGGCGGTCCTCGGCCGCCTCGCCGGCCAGGACCGTGAGCGTACGGCGCAGCGCCTCCAGGTCGGCCCGGGCCGCCGCGGCGGCCGGTCCCGGGATCCCCGGCAGCGGCTCGCCCCGCCACAGTGCCAGTGCCCGCCGGGCCGCCTGCCGGCCGCGGTCCGGGTCCCCGGCGGCCCGGGCCCGTTCGGCCTCGGCGGCCAGCCGGCGGGCGCGGAGGACGTCGACGCCGTCGTCGCCGAAGCCGCCGCCCGCGCGCAGGGCGTGGCCATGGGGGGTGGCGGACAGGGCCGGGCCGAGGAGCCGGCCGAGGCGGTCGAGAGCGCGCCGCAGGAGCGCACGGCCGGACGCGGGGTCGTCGGCGAGCCCGGCGGCCAGTTCCTCCTCGGTGGCGGGCGCGCCCCCGCGCAGCGCCAGCATGCACAGCACGGCCCGGTCGTTGCGGTCCTCGATGTCGAGGGGCCGGCCGTCGCGGGTGACCCGGAACGGGCCGAGGAGGGAGAGACGGAGCGGGCCGTGGCGTTCGGCCAGGCCGAGGAGCCGCTCGACGCCGTCGCGCCGGCCCTCCGGGGTGCCGGAGCGCAGACCGACGGCGGCGGCGTCCAGCTCCGCCCGCAGCGCGTCCGAGCCGGCGTACAGGGAGCGCGCGATGTCGCCGAGCGCCCGCAGCGACCGCTCGCGGTCCCCGGGGACCAGGGGTGCGGCGTCCAGACAGGTCAGGACCGGCCCGTCCGGGCCGAGGACGACGGCCCCGGCGTCCGGCACCCCGCGGGGCCCCTCCTGCGCGTGCAGGGCGAGGACCGCCTCCGTCAGCCTCGGCAGCAGGGCGACGACCTCGTCGGCGGGCAGCCCGTCCGGAGCGTCCTCCAGGCGCCGGCGCAGCGTGGGGCCTATGACGAACTCCCGTACCAGGTAGGGGGTCCCGTCGGCGTGGCCGTGGTCGAGGACGCGCGCGATCCCCGGGTGGAGCGGTTCGCGCAGCCGTCGGCACAGGTCCGCGAACGCGGCGGGGGACGGCCCCGGCGGATACCGGTGCAGCACGACCAGGGCGTTCCCCTCCCGCGTGTCCTCGGCCAGCCAGCCCGTGCCCCTGCCCGGCCCGACCAGCCGGTACCGCCCCGCGAACGGCCCCTCGGCGCCGTCCGCCGTCAGCCGCCGCACGCTGTCCTCGCGCACCGTGGCGAACGGATCGTCCTCGACGGCCGTCCCCGCGCCCCGCGCGGACGGCACCGACGCCCGGAACTCGCCCGGCGCCCGGCCCGCCCTGCGGTCGATCAGCCCGCCGATCCGGCCGAGGAGTTCGGTGGTGCGGTGGCGCTCGGTGCGGGGCAGGCCGAGCAGCAGCAGCTCGCGGACGCCGTCCCGGAACGCGTAGGCGCCGGGCGGGGCGCCGGGCACGGCGGCGAGCATGCCGCTGAGGACGACCTCGGCCAGGTGCCGCGGCCGCGGCTCCGGCTCGACCGCGGCCTGCACCAGGCGCATGACCGGCAGATCCGGACGCCCCAGCGCGAGGTGCCCGGCCAGCCGGACCGCCTCGGGCGAGGCGGTCGCCCGGAACCGCAGCACCAGTTCCTCGGCGGTGAGCCGCCCGACGTCGGTGCGGTCCTCGGCGTCGGCCGGCAGCGGACGGCCCAGCTCGGCGACCGCGGCGGGGAACTCGGCGCCGCCCGGCGTCGCCAGCAGGGCGGCCCAGTGCGCCAGCCACCGCGGTTCCGGCTCCAGCACGGGCAGCGGCACGGCCCCGGGCGCGCGGGCCCCCTCGTCCGGCCCGGGCCCGGGGCGGCACTCGTACGGCGTGAACGTGAGCGCCGCCGAGGGCGCCGCGGGGTGCGGGGCCGACAGGGTGCCGGGGCCGGCGGGCAGGGCCGTGTCCCGCCACAGGTGCTCCGGCAGCGGCTGTACGACGGCCAGCGGCATCCGGCGCGCCCAGCGGTGCAGGGTGGCGTACCAGCGCTCCCCGGCGGGGCCCTGCCGCCACTGCGGGCCCATGCAGTCGCTGATCAGCAGCGTGACGGTGCGGCCGTCGGCGGGGGCGGGCACACCGGGGCCGCGCACCCGGCCGTCGGCGTCCGCGCGGTAGAGGCCGATCGTGCGGAACGCGCCCGACTCGCCCAGCACCGTGTGCAGTTCACGCACCAGCGGGCGCCACAGGGGCATGGTCGGCCCGGCGTCGTACACCAGGTTCAGCCGCAGCCAGCGCTCCCGGGCGGGCCGCAGCACCGGCAGCCACCACGCGGGGTCGGCGCCCAGCCGGGCGATGCGGTCGGCGGTGGCCCGCTCGTCCAGCTCCCGGCCCACGGGCGCGTCGGTCCGGCGGGTCAGCGGACGCAGCGCGCGGTGCAGGGCGAGCCGGTGGCGCAGCATCGGGGGCGCCGGGGCGAGGAGCGTGGCGTGCGGCCGGGCATCCGCCGGGGCGGGCCGCCGGGCGGGCAGGTGCAGGGGCACCCGGGCGGGCGGCGCGGGCGGCCGGGCGGGTTCCGGCGGCGGCCCGGGCGGGGGCGCCGACGGCCGGCGCGGGGACGGCGGTTGCGCGGACGGCGCGGGGGAGGGGGCCGGTGGGGTGCGCTCCCCGGCCTCCGGCCCGGCGGTGCCCGTCTCCGGCCCGGCGGTGCCGCGCGCCGGTCCCGTGTGCCGGGCCAGCCACAGCACTTCGGCCAGTTCCAGCGGCGTGGGGCGCACCCCGTGGGCCGCCCGGGCCAGCACGTCGGCCAGGCGGACCACGGGGTCCGGGGCACCGGACGGCTCAGAAGACATCGGACTGCGCGCTCTGTCCCAGATACGGCATCAGCTGTTCGGCCAGCCGGTCCAGCGACTCGGCGTCCAGGTCGGCGGAGCGGGCCAGGTAGATCGCGTTCAGCAACTGGTCGGTGGCCAGCTCGCCGGCGCCCGAGCGGGTCAGGAAGCGGTCGATCAGGGTCCGCGCGTAGGCGTCGGGCTCGCCCAGGTGGGCGCGGACGATCCCGGCGAGGTGCCGGTCGTCCGGCTGCCTGAGGTGCAGCGTGACACAGCGGCGCAGGAAGGCGGGCGGGAACTCGCGCTCGCCGTTGCTGGTGAGGACGACGAACGGGAAGGCCCGGCAGCGCACCCGGCCGCGGACCACCGGGACCCGCTCCTCGGTGCCGTCGGCCAGCACCTCGGCGACACCGTCCGGGGTCAGCCGGGAGGCGCGCACCAGCTCGGGGATCTCGTACTGGCCCTCCTCCAGCACGTTCAGCAGGTCGTTGGGCAGGTCGAGGTCGCTCTTGTCGATCTCGTCGATGAGCAGCGCGCGGGGCCGGGCGTACGGCAGCAGCGCGGTGCCCAGCGGGCCGAGCCGCAGGTGGTCCTCGATGCCCGACCCGTCGGCCGTGCCGTCCGTCCGGCCCTCCTTGGCCGCCTCCTGCCGGGCCGCGTAGAGCCGGGAGAGCGGGTCGTACTGGTAGAGGCCGTCGTGCAGGGTGCTGCGGCTGGTGATGTTCCAGCGCAGCACCGGGCCGAGCCGCAGCTCCCGGGCGACCGCGTACGCCAGCGAGGACTTGCCGGTGCCGGGCGGGCCGGTGACCAGCAGCGGGCGGCGCAGGTACAGGGCCGCGTTGACCAGCTCGACCGTCTCCTCGGTGGCCTGGTAGGTCTCGGCGCGGTGGGCGCGGTCGGGGGAGACCGCGGCGGTGTCCGCGGCGGCGTCCGGGGACGGCAGCACCGGTCCGCCGTCGAAGGCCCGCCAGGGCGGCGGCGCGGGCAGCTCGGTGATGCCGTCGTGCGGCGCGTTCGTACCGGTGTAGACGGGCCACAGGGGCATGGGTCTTCTTCTCCGTGGGGCTCGGGCGGTCAGGCGACGGGCGAGTGCAGGCTCGCGCCGGTCCCGGGGAAGCAGCGCGGGTCGTCCCAGAGCAGCTGGAGGTCTCTCGCCCAGTGCCGCTCGGGGTCGTCGGCGGCCTCCGCGGTCATCCGCAACTCCATGACGTGCCGGGGCAGTTCGGCGGGCGGGACATCGGCGACGGAGGCGGTGAGCTGGTCCAGGAACGCGGTGCCGGGGCAGGACGCGTCCGGGCCCCCGCCGCCGGGGCAGGACGCGGGCCGGCCCTCGGCGCCGGGAGGCTCCCGCCGTGCGGCCCCGGCGCGGGGCGCGTCCCCGTGCACCGCGCACGCGGCGCCGCTGCGGGGCCACAGCAGGACCGGCACGGGCACGGTGAGCCCGACCTCGAAGTGCGTCCGGGCCACCGTGGGCGGGGCGGCGAAGCCCGCCAGCCGGGCGTCGCCGTCCCACAGCCTCTTGCGCAGGCTCGGCGGGCGCTCCCGGGTGCCGCACTCCACGCGGTGCACCTCGGTCCCGCCCCCGGTGTCCAGCTTCTGCCACTTCTTGCGCAACTGGTGGCGCAGCCGTCCGCTGTGGTGCCGGGCCCGGTCGGTCACCACCAGGGGGTAGGCGCAGCCCAGGGGCGTGCTGTCGTCCGCGCCGCACTCCCAGTGCGCCACCGCCTCGTTGAGCCACTCGCGCGGCAGCACGAACGTCACCAGCTCCTCGGCGTCGGGGGCGAGATGGGCCACGGCCTCGTCGATGCGGCTCTGGACGTAGGCCCGCACTCCGGTGCGGGGCAGCCGGCGGGCGCCCACCGGCCGGCGCCGGCCGTCGCGGTACGCGGACACCTCCACGGTCACCTGGTCGGGGCCGGCGCCGCTGTGGTCGATCTCCACGACCACCGGCGACCAGGCGGGCCCGGCCGGGGCGTCCGGCGCCACCGGCGGCGGTGACACCCGCCCGCCGTCCAGCAGTTCGCCGAGCCGGTCGGTGAACCGGCGCACCGCGTCCGCGTCCGGGACCTCCCAGCGCACGTAGTCCGCCGCCGCCCGCAGGGACGCGAATCCGCCCGGGGGCAGGGGCGGGCCGAAGGGGCCCACCGCGTCCAGGTACAGCCGGTCGGGGTCGCACACCCCGCCGGGACCGGCCGCGGCCCGGCGCAGCAGGTCGTACAGGCGCGGGCGGCCGTCGTCCCCGGCTCCCGGACCGGGCACCAGCTCTCCCAGGTCGGGCCAGTACCGGGCCAGCACGTCCAGCGGCAGCATCCGGCCCTTGTGCACGTGCGGCGACGTGCCGAGGGCCGCGGTGACCATGCCGGCCACCCTGCCGTCCGGGAGCGTCGCGGCCGCCCCGCTGAACCCGTCCGCGATCGGCTGCCCGTGCCCGTGCCAGGCCACCAGCTCCAGCCACTCGCCCGCGATCAACTGCGGGGAGACGGCCCGGTATTCGGCGAGCGTTCCCTCGTCGTAGCCCTCGGGGAAGCCGTAGGCGACCAGTTTCGGGTACGGCTCGGCGCACGCGGCGTCGGGCGGGGCGAAACGGGCCGGGGCGAGCGGGATGTCGTGGTCCACCGCGAGTTCGAGCACGGCCACGTCGCCGGGGTCGGTGACCCCGCCCGCCCAGCCGCCGTGGGCGACGACCGTCGCGGGCACCTCGCCCAGCTCCCTGGCGTGCGGGAAACCGACCGTGACCGCGGCCCGGCCGCTGTCCCGGACCACATGGGCGCAGGTGAGCACCCGGCGGCCGGTCACCAGGAAGCCGGCCCCCACCGCGTTGCCGCAGGCGATCCGGGCGTGCCAGGCGGCCCCGCCCATCACCGGGCCCCGGGCTCCGGCCCCGACGCGCTCTGCCCCGGCACGGCGGGCGCCGGTGCGGCCCGGTCCGGGGACCAGCTGAGCTTCACCACCAGGTGGCCCTCCGTCGACCCCTTCGCGATGACCGCGCCGGCCTCGGCGGACAGCCGCACGCCGAACTCGATCTCCACCGCGTCGGGGCGCAGGCTGCCGTCCCGGAAGACCCGCAGCGCCGCTGCCGCCGCCGCCCGTACGCCGTCCAGGGCGCCCTCGAAGGTGCGCGCGGCCTGTGCCGGGCCGTCGCCGCGCGCGACGAGGCGGGCACCCGACCGGGCGTTCACGCCGTCCACCACGACGAGCGCGCCGTCCTCGGTTCTGAACTCGACCAGTCCGTCGTCCATGGCGCCGCCCGCTCCCCCTCGTGTCGTGCGTGATCCGTGCAGCAACCCCCATGGTACGGACGGTGCTTGGCCCGTCACACCACCGAGCGGGCCCGGCGGGGCGGCGGCCGCCCCGGCGGGAACCCGCCGGGCGCGTTTCCGTCGGCCGCGGCCGGCTCCCGCGCCCGGCCGCCCCCTCACACTCGTCCCAGCACACGACGGGCCCGACGCACACGAGATGAGGCGTGGATGAGCACACGACCAGTCAGACGCGGGACGGTACTGCCGGCGGTGGCGCTGGTGGGCGCCCTGCTGCCGGCCGGCCCGGCGGTCGCCCGGGCGGCCCCCGCCGCCGCGCCCGCCCCCGCCGCCCCCGCGACCGTCACCCTGGTCACCGGTGACCGGGTGACCGTCACCGACCTCGGACACGGCCGGCAGACCGTCACCGTACGGCGGCCCCAGGGCGCCACCGGGGCCGTCCGCACGCAGAAGAGCGACGGGCACCTGAGCGTCGTACCGGACGAGGCGCTGCCGTACCTGCGGGCCGGCACCCTGGACCGGCGGCTGTTCGACGTCGGCGACCTGATCCGGCAGGGGCTCACCGACGCCGGGGCGGACGCGCTGCCGCTGATCGTGACCTACGGCAAGGGCGTCCGGGCCGCCGCCCCGGCCGGGGCCCGGTGGACGCGGGCGCTGCCCAGCCTGCGCGGCGCCGCCGTGGCCGCCGACCGGAGCCGTACCTTCTGGCGGTCGTTCACCCGGGGCGCCGGCCTCGGCAAGGTGTGGCTGGACGGGCGGGTGAGGGCCGACCTCGCCCACAGCAACGCCCGGATCGGCACGGCGGCGGCCTGGGAGACGGGGCTGACCGGCAAGGGCGTCACCGTCGCCGTCCTGGACACCGGCGCCGACCTCGGCCACCCCGACCTGGCCGGCCGGGTCGGCCCCAGCCGCAGCTTCGTCGAGGGGGAGGAGGTCGCCGACCGCAACGGGCACGGCACCCACGTCGCCTCCACCGTCGGCGGCAGCGGCGCCGCCTCCGGCGGCACCGAGAAGGGGGTCGCGCCCGGCGCCACGCTCGCCGTCGGCAAGGTGCTCGGCGACCAGGGTTCGGGCAGCGAGTCCCAGATCATCGCCGGGATGGAGTGGGCCGCCCGGGACGTGCGGGCGCGGATCGTCTCCATGAGCCTCGGCTCCCCGGAACCGAGCGACGGCACCGACCCGATGGCCCAGGCGGTGAACACCCTCTCGAAGGAGACCGGGGCGCTGTTCGTGGTCGCCGCCGGCAACACCGGCGCCCCCTCCTCGATCGGCTCGCCCGGCGCCGCCGACGCCGCCCTCACCGTCGGCGCCGTCGACGACGCCGACCAGCCGGCCTCCTTCACCTCCGCCGGACCCCGCTCCGGCGACAACGCCCTCAAGCCGGACCTGGCCGCGCCCGGCGTCGACATCCTCGCCGCCCGCTCCCGGCTCGCCCCCGGCACCGGCGACTACACCGCCATGAGCGGCACCTCCATGGCGACCCCGCAGATCGCGGGCGTGGCCGCGCTGCTCGCCCAGCGGCATCCCGACTGGAGCGGCGCCGAGCTGAAGGACGCGCTGCTGTCCACCTCCCGGTGGCTCGACACCTCCGCCTACGTCCTGGGCGCGGGCCGGGTGAGCGTCCCCGACGCGGTGCGCGCGGGCCTCACCGCCACCGGCAGCGCCGACCTCGGCTTCCACCGCTGGCCCCCCGGCACCGACCGGCCCGTCACCCGCACCCTCACCTACCGCAACACCTCCGACACCGGCATACCGCTGAAGCTGTCCGTCCAGGGCGCCCCGGACGGCGTCGCCACCCTCGGCCGGGACACCCTCACCGTGCCCGCGCACTCCACCGCCTCCACCACCCTCACCGGGGACGCCGCCAAGGCGCCCGCCGGCGAGACCGGCGGCCGGGTCGTGGCCTCGGCCGAGGACGGCACGCCCCTCGCGCACACCGTGTTCGGGCTGGTCAAGGAGGAGGAGCGGTACACCCTCACCGTCCATGTGAAGGACCGCGACGGCGCCCCCGTGCCCGCCGACCTCACCGTGCAGCGGCTCGCGGAGGGCGAGGACGCCCGGCCCGCGCACGTCGACGGGTCCGGCACCCTGGAACTGCGCCTGGCACCGGGCGCCTACTCCCTCGCCACCTTCCTCGACGTGCGCGGCGCCCACGGCGCCGACTCGCTCGGCCTCGGCTTCCTCACGGCCCCCGAGGTCCTCCTCGACCACGACCGGGACGTCACCCTCGACGGCCGGACGCTGCGCGAGGTGAGGGCCGTCGTCGGCCGGCGCACCGAGACCCGCCAGCTGCTGATGGAGTACGACCGCCGGGCCGGCGGCGCCGACCTGTTCGGCGCCGTCCAGGTGCCCCTCGCCTACGACAGCGTCTTCGCCGCGCCCACCCGGGAGGTCACCCGGGGCACCTTCGAGTACCGCACCGTGTGGCGGCTGGCCAAGCCCCGGCTCCAGGTGAAGGGCGTCGGCGAGGCGACCGTCCAGCCGGGCGGCACCCTCGCCGAGGGCCGCACCCGGCTGCCGCTGGCCGACATCGGCGACGGCCCGCCGGCCGGGGTGTCCGGCAAGGCGGTCCTCGCCCGCCTCGCCCCCGGCGCCGACCCGGCCGCGCTCGCCCGGGCCGCCCAGGACGCGGGCGCCCGGGCCCTGTTCGTCACGGACGACACACCCGGCCGGCTGGTGGCCTGGTGGGGCACGGACGACAACGCCGACCGGCCGCTGACGGTCGCCACCGTGAACCGCGCCGACGCCGCCCGGCTGCGCGCGGCGGGCCGGGTCGACATGACCGGCACGGCCGACTCGCCGTACGTCTACGACCTGTCCGAGGGCCACCCGGGCGCGATCCCCGACCGGGACCTCGCCTACGCGCCCGGCGAGCGCCGGCTGGCCGCGGTACGGGTCGGGTTCCACTCGCCCGAGCCGGCACCCGGCGGGGAGTTCCGCTACTCCCTCACCGGCACCTTCCCCCTCGGCATCGGCTTCCAGGAGCGCGTCTTGCTGCCCGCCGAGCGCACCGACTACGTCTCCACCGGCCCCGGCCAGCTGTGGCACGAGTCCGTCACCGTCCGCGACGGCGCCCTGGAGGAACGCGGCGGGGCCGCCGAGTACACCGGCGGCACCCGCCCGGAGCTGGACTGGTTCCGCCCGGTGTGGCACCCGTGGCTGGGCACCGGGCTCGGCTGGGGACAGCAACGCGCCGGTGACCGGCTCCGGTTCAACACCCCCGGCTGGGGCGACTCCGGGCCCGACCACACCGGCTTCGGCGACGTGTGGAGCGAGGACGGCGGGCTGAGCCAGACCACCTCCGTCCACCTGGACGGCACCCTCGTGGACGAGAACACCGGCTCCACCGCCTACGTCCTCGGCGCGCCCGCCGACGAGCACACCTACAAGGTCGTCACCGACACCGCCCTGGACGCCGCCCGGTGGCGGCCCGCCACCCGCGGCCACGCCGAGTGGACCGTCCGGTCGGCGGCCGTTCCGGAGGACCGCTGGACGTATCTGCCGATGATCAACCTCGCCTTCGACCTCGACACCGACCTGGCCGGCCGGGTGCCCGCGGGCCGGCGCGTGCCGGTCGGGATCGCCGCCGGGTACGTGGCGGGCGCGACCGGCACCGGGACCCTCGGCGGCGGCCGGCTGGAGGTGTCGTACGACGACGGCGCCACCTGGCGGACGGTCCCGCTGACCGCCGGCCGGGGCGCCTCCTGGCGCGGCACGCTCACCGTGCCGCGCGGCACCGCCCACCTGTCCCTGCGCGCCTTCGCCCGCGACGACCAAGGCGGCTCGGCCGCCCAGGAGATCATCCGGGCGGCGGCCGTCGGGTAGCCCGGGGACGGGGGTGGTCCGCGGGCCCCACGATGCCCCGGACCACCCCCAGCTCCACCAGGTCCTGCGGCCGGATGCGCAACTGGCCGGCGGTCGCCTCCGCCTGCCCGGGCGGACGCTTGAGGATGGCCGCCGCGAGTTCGGGGGCGATCACCGAGAAGTAACTGTCCGGCGTGGCCCACGTGTTGCCCGGCGCGGCCAGCGCGAGGGCCCCGCCGGAGCCGCCCTCGCCGATCACCAGCGTGGTCAGGGGCACCCGCGCGGCGGCCACCGCGCCGAACACCTCGGCGATCGCGGCCCCCGCCCCCTGCCGCTCGGCGTCCGCGTCGTTGGCGGCGCCCGGGGTGTCCACCAGCGTCAGCACCGGGATGCCGAGCCGGTCCGCGAGCCGGATCAGCCGGGCGGCGGTGCGGTACCCGGCGGGCCGGGTCGCCGTCCCGGTCTGCGCCGCGAACGCCACGCTCCGGCCGTCCCGTTCGCCGAACCCGCACAGCATCCCGCCGGGATCGGTGCCGCCGCACCGGTCGCCGCCGATCAGCACCCGGCGCTCGAAGCAGTCGTCCAGATAGGCGTGCGCCCGGGGCCGCCCGGGGTCCCGGGCGCGGACGACGGCCTCCCAGCCGGTGGCGGGCAGCCCGGCCCCGCCCAGGGCCCGCGGCACGGGCGCCCCGGCGGCCGGGGCCGTCAGCAGCCGCAGCCAGGTGCCGAGCACCTCCCGCAGCCGGTCCGGCGCCACCACCGCGTCGGCCGCGCCCGCCGCCACCTGCGCCTCGGCCGTGTACGCGGCCGGGTCGGCGTCCGGCGGGCGGACCCGGGAGCCGGCGAAGCCGACCTGGGCGCCGGGCAGGGCCAGCACCACGTCCGCGCCCGCGCCGAGCGTGGCCCAGCCGCCGCCGGTCGTCGGGTCCCTGAGGACCGCGATCTGCGCCAGCCCCGCCTGCCGGGTGAGCGCGGACTCGCGGGCCACCCGCTGGAGCTGGGTGAGCGCGAGCATGCCCTCCTGCATCCGGCTGCCGCCCGTCGCGATCAGCACCACCACCGGCAGCCGGTGCGCCCGGGCATGGCCGTACGCCGCCACCAGCCGGTCCCCGGTGCGTTCGCCCAGCGAACCGCCCAGGAAGCCGAACTCGAAGGCGATCAGCACGGCCTCGGTGCCCGCGACGCGCGCGGTGCCGCAGACGACCGACTCCGCCTCGCCGGTGCGCTCGGCGGCGCGGGCGCGCGAGGCGTCGTAGCCCTGCCAGCCCAGCGGGCCGTCCGGTGCCGGACGGCCGGCGGGCGCGGGGAGTTCACGGAAGCCGTCCGGGTCCGCCAGCAGGGCCAGGACCTCCGCGCCGAGCGCCGGTCAGGCATCGGTCAGGGCCCGCTTCATGATCTTCCCCATGTCGTTGCGGGGCAGCGTGTCCCGGTAGCGGACGACCCGGGGGCGCTTGTGCGGGGCCAGCCGCCGGGCCACGTGGTCGGCCAGTTCCTCCGCGCCGGGCGGGGAGTCCGGGTCCGCCGGGACGATCCAGGCCACGATCCGCTCGCCCAGGTCGGCGTCCGGCTCCCCGGTCACCGCGGCCTCCCGCACCCCCGGGTGCTCCAGCAGCGCGTTCTCGATCTCCCCGGCCCCGATCTTGTAACCGCCGCTCTTGATCAGGTCGGTGGCCTTGCGCCCGACGATGCGGACGTAGCCGTCGGGCTCCCGCACGGCCATGTCCCCGGTGCGGAAGAAACCGTCGGCGGTGAACGCGGCGGCGGTGGCGTCGGGCCGGTTCAGGTACTCGGTGAACAGGTTCGGGCCGCGCACCTGGATCTCGCCGACGCTCTCCCCGTCCCAGGAGGTGATCTCCGTGCCGTCCTCCTCCACCAGCCGCAGGTCGACCCCCGGCAGCGGCACCCCGACCGTGCCGGCCCGGGCCTCGCCGTCGGCCCGCACGCTCGTGTTCATCAGCGTCTCGGTCATGCCGTACCGCTCGACGACCCGCCGGCCGGTGGCCGCCGCGATCCGCTCGTGGTCGTGGACCGGCAGCGCGGCCGAGCCCGAGACCAGCAGCCGGGCCCGGGCCAGCGCCCCGGCCAGCTCCGCGTCGCCGGGCAGCGCCTCGGCGATGCGGTGGTACATCGTCGGCACCCCGAACAGCATGGTCGCGCCGTCGTTCAGCTCGCGGGCCACCCCCTCGGGGGAGAACCGGCCCAGGTGCCGCACGCTCCCGCCGCGCCGCAGCGGGCCGAGGACGCCCAGCACCAGCCCGTGCACGTGGAACAGCGGCAGCCCGTGCACCAGCACGTCGTCGCCGGTCCACCCCCAGGCGTCGGCGAGCGCGTCCAGGGTGGTCGAGACGGCCCGGCGGGGCAGGACCGCGCCCTTGGGCGGGCCGGTGGTGCCGGAGGTGTACACGATCAGTGCCGGGTCGCCGTCCGCCGCCCGCTCCCCGGGGAGGGAGCCGGTGGCGAAGGCGTCCACGTCGATCCGGGGCAGGGCGCGGGCCGCGGGCGGCAGTTCGGCACCGGGGGCGGCCAGGACCAGGGACGGCGCGCTGTCGGCGAGGATGTGGGCGAGTTCCCTCTCGCCCGACTTCGGGTTGAGCGGCACCGCGGCCACCCCGGCGAGCAGCGCGCCGGTCACCGCGACGGCGGTCTCCAGCTCCGGCGTGGCCCACACCGCGACCCGGCCCGCCCCTTCGATCCGGGCGGCGAGCGCACCCGCGGCGCCCGCGAGGGAGCCGTACGTCAGGGTCCGGGGCCCGAACCGCAGGGCGGCCCTTTCCCGGACTCCGTTCTCGCTGCGGTCGCCGGGACCGTCCGCCAGGGCGGGGAAGAGAGAGGACACGCGGCGCACTCCTTACTGTCGACGCTGCCGACTGCCGGGGACGACAGCACCCTTCCTACACCAGCGGGACGGTGGGCGGCGGGCCTTGTTAGCCTCGCCACCGCACCCCTCATCGATCCCGCGTACGACAGGGAGCCAGCCGTGCCCCGCATCGCCCTCGCCACCTACGACCCCGGCTCCGGACGCAGCAAGGACACCGATCTGCCGGTGCTGGTGCGGGCGCTCGTGGACGCGGGTGCCGACGCGGAGGCCCGGTACTGGGACGACCCGGCGGCCGACTGGGCCGGCTACGACCTCGTGGTGATCCGCTCGACCTGGGACTACAGCTGGCGGGCCGCCGAGTTCGCCGCCTGGGTGGAGCGCACCGCGTCGCTGACCCGGCTGGCCAACCCGGCCCCCGTCGTGCGCTGGAACGCCGACAAGCGCTACCTCGGGGAGCTGGCGGCGGCCGGGGTGCCCACCGTCCCCACCCGCTACATCGCGCCCGGCGAGCCGGCCGGCCTGCCCGCCGGCCACGAGTTCGTCGTCAAGCCGGCCTCGGGCGCGGGCGCCCGGTTCGCCGCCCGCTACGGCCCCGCCGAACACGGCACCGCGCTGCGGCAGCTCGCCCGGATGCACGCCGAGGGCCTCACCGCGATGGTGCAGCCGTACATGCCGGGCATCGACGTGCGCGGGGAACGGGCCCTGCAGTTCTTCGGCGGACGGCTGCTGCACGCCAGCCGCAAGGCCGCCGTGCTGACCCCCGGCACCCCTTACGACGCCGACAAGGTCGCCCACCCCGGCCTGGAGCGCTGGCGGCCCACCGAGGCCGAACTCGCCGTCGCCGCACGCGCGCTGGCCGCCGTGCCCGGCGCGTCCGGGCTGCTGTACGCGCGCGTGGACCTGGTCGACGGGGACGACGGCGAACCCCGCCTGATGGAACTGGAACTGGTCGAACCGAACCTGTTCCTGGGCCTGCACCCCGACTCGCTGCCGCGGGTGGCGGAGGCGATCCTCGCTGCCGCCGAGGACGCCTGAACCGCGTCCGGCCGGCGGACGGTTCGCGGCCGCCGCTGGACGCCGGGGCGTCCCGTGACGCAGGCTGTCCCCGTCAAGATCACTGCACGATGGGGGAGTTGACGTGTCCAAGGTATGGCTGGTGACCGGGGCGAGCAGCGGATTCGGCCGGGCGATCGCCGAGGCGGCCGTCGCCGCCGGGGACCTGGTGGTCGGCGCGGCCCGCCGCCCGGAGGCGCTGGAGGACCTGGTGGCCGCCCACCCGGGCAAGGTGGAGGCGCTGCGCCTCGACGTGACGGACGGCGCCGCGGTCGAGGCGGCCGTGGCGGACGTCGTGGCCCGGCACGGCCGGATCGACGTGCTGGTCAACAACGCGGGCCGCACGCACGTCGGCGCGGTCGAGGAGACCACGGACCGGGAACTGCGGGAGCTGTTCGAGCTGCACGTGTTCGGCCCGACGGCCCTGGTGCGGGCGGTGCTGCCGCACATGCGCGAGCGGCGCACGGGCGCGATCGTGCAGATGAGCAGCATGGGCGGGCAGATGTCCTTCGCCGGCTTCGGCGCCTACAGCGGCACCAAGTTCGCCCTGGAGGGCATCTCCGAGGCGCTCGCCGACGAGGTGGCGGAGTTCGGCATCAAGGTGCTGATCGTGGAGCCGGGCGCGTTCCGGACCTCCCTGTTCGGCGCCGGGCGGGCCGGGGCCAGCCCCGACAGCGGGGTGTACGCCAAGGTGAGCGAGACCCGCGGGTTCATCTCCGGCGGCGACGGCACCCAGCCGGGCGATCCGGCCAAGGCGGCGGCCGTCATCCTGGCCGCGCTGGCGGCCGAGCGCACCCCGCTGCGCCTGCCGCTGGGCGACGACGGGGTGAGCGCGGTCCTGGGCCACCTCGACCAGGTCCGCGCGGAGGTCACCGAGTGGGAGAAGCAGACCCGGGCGACCGGCTTCGACGCCTAGGGCCTGTCTGACGATGCGCGGCGGGGTGGAGCGACGGCCGCCGGCGCCTGCCGCGCGGGGACGGCCGTCCGCCGGTGCGGTTCCGTGGGGCGGGTGCTCAGGTGACGGGCGCCGTGCGCTGGAGCAGTCCCCAGGTGAACTCGGCGACCAGCTCGTGCCGTACGCCCTGTCGGTCCGGGGCGGTCAGGGCCAGCCCCGACCGGGTGGGGGCCGAGCCCTGGAGCGGCCGGGCGGGGGCGAAGGCGCGGGCGGCCTCGTCCACCGTGCACGACCAGGGCGTCAGGTCCTCCAGGGTGACGAGGCGCGGGCCCGGCGCGTCCGGCGCCCGCACCAGCCACTCGTGCCACACCCCGCCCTCCGGCCCGAGCAGCACCTCGAACCGCAGGTCGGGCCAGAGCGGCAGGGCCCACCGCCGGGCCTCGCAGTCCAGGTCGCCGACCCGGCGCGGCGCCACGGACTCCGGGGCGCCGAGGACCGCCCGGTACCGGGCGGCGGCGCCCCGGCCGCGCGGTGAACGGGCCATCGCCTGCCACCGCTTGTTGGCCTCCCGCATGTCCGCCGCCGACGCGCCGAGCCGGCGCCGCGCCTCGTCGACGAGGTCCGGGTTGTGGTCGGCCATGCGGCGCAGCAGCACCAGCTGGAAGTCGGGTCCCATGGGGTCCATGGTGCCCGGCTCACGCCCGCCCATTGCCCGCGCAACCTTCCCTGACTAGCCTATGTTCGTCATGCCGATCGCCTGTTGATATCTCGAACACCTCGACGCGGGTATCACCGACGGGCGCCTAACACCCAAGGGAGGGGGCCGGACGTGGGACGCCTCGTGCCTGCCGTGACCCGGGCTCTCGACATTCTTGAGCTGTTCCTCGACGGGGACGGGACGCTCTCCGCCCCCGACATCGTGCGCAGGCTCCAGCTGCCGCGCACCACCGTGCACGAACTGGTCACCACGCTCGCCGCCCGGTCGTACATCGTCCAGGTGCCCGGTCAGCCCGGACGGTACCGGCTCGGCGTGCGCCCGTACCAGCTCGGCAGCCGCTACGCCGAGCAGCTCGACCTCGCCGCCGAGGGCCAGCAGGTGGCCCGCTCGGTCGCCGAGACCTGCGACGAGACGGTGCACGTGGCGATCCTGGAGGGCACCGACGTCATCTACATCGCCAAGGTCGACTCCACCCACGCCGTCCGCATGGTCTCCGCCGCCGGCCGCCGGCTGCCCGCCCACTGCACCTCGGTCGGCAAGATGCTGCTGGCCTCGCTGCCCGGCCCGGAGCTGGCCGCGCGGATCCCCGACGACGCCGAGCTGGCCGGGATGACCCCGAACAGCATCACCGACCCGGCCGCGCTGCGCGAGGCCCTGGCCGAGATCCGGCAGCGCGGGATCGCGGTGGAGAGCCGCGAGTCCAACCCCGACGTCTCCTGTGTCGCCGCGCCGGTCCGCGACCGCACCGGGCAAGTCGTCGCCGCGTTGTCCATCTCCGTCCCTATGATTCGCTGGAGCGACGAGCGCCGGGCCGAGCTGGAGCAGCTGGCCGCCAAGGGCGCGGCGGAACTGTCGGAGCGGCTGGGACACAGGAGCGCGGCATGACGGCGTACGAGGTGGCGGTGGCGGCGGAGGCGACGCTCGGGGAGGGCCCGACCTGGGACCCGGTGACCGGCCGCCTCCTCTGGCTGGACATCCTGGGCACGCGGCTGCACACCTACGACCCGCTGACCGGGCGCCGCACGGTCCGCACGACGCCCCAGCACGTCGGCGCCGCCAAGCCCCGCGCGGGCGGCGGCCTGGTGCTGAACCTGCGCGACGGCGTCGGGCTGCTGGACCCCGACGACACGTTCCGCTGGCTGCACCACGAGCCGGTCCCGGGCCGCCGCGGGAACGACGCGGCCGTGGCCCCGGACGGCTCCCTGTGGTGGGGCACGATGCGCTACGACGAGGCGACGGGCGGCGGCACGCTGTCCCGGCTGACCGGGGACGGCACCACGCGCACGGTGCTGGACGACGTCACGGTCAGCAACGGCACCGGGTGGAGCCCCGACGGCCGCCTCATGTACTACGTCGACACCCCCACGCGCCGCGTGGACGTCTTCGACCACGACGCCGACGGTGTCCGCAACCGCCGCCCGCTGGCCGAGATCGAGGAGGGCGCGGGTTACCCGGACGGCCTCACGGTCGACGCCGACGGCTGCGTGTGGGTGGCCCTGTGGGACGGTGGCGCGGTCCGCCGCTACACACCCGACGGCACCCTGGACCGCGTCATCGCCCTGCCCACCCCCCGGACGACGGCCTGCGCGTTCGGCGGCCCCACCCTGACCGACCTCTACATCACCACGGCCCGCACGGGCCTCGATTCCCCCCACCCGCTCTCGGGCTCCCTCCTGGTCGTCCCGGACGCGGGCAAGGGGCTGCCGCAGCCGGCGTTCGCGGGCTGAGCACCCCGAGGGGCGCGGCGACGCGGCGGTACGCGGCCGGGGTACGGCCGGCCGGCATCCCGCACCGTCACACCCGGGTCTCCACCCGCGCCCCCGCCATCCGGGCCCGCACCGCCTCGATGTCGGCGGACCGCCGCAGCGCGCGCGACACGGCCCCGATCTCCCGCAGCAGATCCGCCGCGTCGGCCCCGTCCCCCGGCGCGGGCCGCGCGGGCGCCCCCGTCTCGACGGCGTCCAGCACGCACACCGCCGCGGCCAGCGCCCGGGCCCGCTCGGGCGGATGGCCGAGCCCGAGCGCCGCGTCGTAGGCGCGCCCGCCCAGCCCGGTGTCGATGCGCCGCGCCAGCGGCAGCAGCACGTCCCGGATGAACGTCTCGCGCCGGGTGAGCCGCAGTTCGGGCGTGGCGCGCAGCACGAACGGCAGCCCCGCCCCGCTGACCGAGCGCAACAGCCGGTACAGCGGCCGTAGTTCACTGTGCGCGAGCCGGACCCGCCACCGGTCGCGCAGATACTGGCCGGCGTGCGGCAGGACGAACCCGGCGGCGACGAGGATCGCGGCGACGGCGGCGAAGGCCGGCGCCAGGTCGGTGCTCAGCCAGTCCGCGTCCCGTCCGGTCCAGCGCGTGCCGACGGCGGTCAGCTTGGCCACGCTGTACACCAGGTCCAGCGCGTACCCCGCGCCCAGCAGCCTGAGGCCCCGCCGCAGCCAGGCGTCCAGGCCCGCCACGCGCACCCAGGCCCGGATCAGCCGGGAGCTGACCAGGCAGGCCACGGCGTGCGCGACCAGGTAGAGCAGGATGCCCTCGCGGATGAACGGCGTGGTGGCGTAGTAGGTGTCCAGGTCCCGCAGCCGCTCCGCGGGGGCGTCGGCGAGCGGGAACAGGACCCACAGGGCGGCGATCACGCCCGAGTACGCCGAGAGCACCCAAAGCCGCGCCCGGCGGGTGCCGGCCGAGCGGCCCGAGGGGCCGTTGCGCCAGGTGATGAGCAGCAGCAGGCCGTTCGCGCACAGCGCGGTGATCAGCGAGTAGCACCAGGGCGCCGAGATGTTGGGCACCCCGGCCAGCCGGTTGACCAGGGCGACGGTGGACGGGGCGCTGAAGACGAACACCGCGCAGGCGAGCAGCAGCAGGGTGCCGACCGCGCGCAGCAGCGGGTCCCGCCACAGCCGGATGATGGTCGGCAGCTTGATCGCCAGGGCGGTGACCAGCACGGCCGCGGGGATCCAGAAGGAGACGGAGAAGTCGCAGAGGAGGCCCGGCGGTGTCACCGCGCGGCTCCCCCCTTCCCGGCGGGCCGGTCGGCCGCCGGCGCGGCGCGCCCCCCGGGGCCGCGCGCCCGTTCGCGTCCGCGGTAGCCGAGGGAGCGCTGGACGGGGTCCGGCGGGGCGGGCCGGGCCCCGTCCAGCTGGTCGCGGAAGAGGGTGGCCAGGCGGTGCCCGAAGTCGTCCGCCTCGGCCTCGTCGGTCTCCCGGGAGCCGTTGCGGGCGGCCACCGTGAGGGCCGCCTCCCGCCAGCCGGGCGCGTCGGCGAGGGCCCGGGCCGCTGCGGCGCCGGCCAGGTGGTGGTGCCGGTGGCCGGCGTGCAGGTGCCACAGTTCGTGCCCCAGGATGACCAGTTGCTGCACGTCCTGCGCCCGCTCCTCCACGATGACGAGGTCGAAGTCGGCGAACTCCACCCACAGTCCGGTCACTTCGATCTCGTCCGGGAACCGCTCGAACCGCAGCTCCACCGGCCGTCCGGCGCGCAGCGCGCTCATCTCCTCGCACAGCGCGCGGCACAGCTGCCGTATGCCGTCCGGCGGTTCGGGCCGGGCGCGGACGGCGGCGGCGAGGTCGGCGGCCAGGGTGCGCATGGCGGGGCCGGGGCGGGGGCGGCGCAGCCGTGCGGCGAGCCCGGCGGCCCGCCGGCGCGCGTCCGCGATGCCCATCCGGTTCCCCCTCCGTGCCGTGTTCCGCCCGGTCGTGGCTGGTCCGAGCGTACGCGCACGAATGTGCCCGCGTCATGCGTTCCCCCGGCCGTCGTTCAACACGAAACGATCTATGAGGTTTGTCGAACCCATTGACGCACGCGCGCGGGGAATCTACGGTCCCGTTCGAAGTTACGGGCAGCATTCGGAATACCGAACGTGGGGGCAAGGTATGGGACAACCCGGCCTGAACCGCAGGCACTTCCTCGGGGCCGCGGGCGGGTTGCTGACGGCCGCGAGCCTCGGTTTCGCGGCCCTCGGCAGCGGGGCCGACGCACTGGCCACCGGCGCCCGCACCCGGGTGCGCTACTGGAACCTCTTCCAGGGGGGCGACGGCGCCAACCAGGTCGCCATGGTCGACGCGTTCCGCAGGACGCACCCCGGCACCGCGGTGAAGGACTCCACCCTCACCTGGGGCGGCCCCTACTACACCAAGCTCGCCATGGCCGCCGCCGGCAACCGCGCCCCCGACCTCGCCGTCATGCACCAGGGCCGCATCCCCGGCTTCGCCCCCGGACGCCTGCTGGACCCCTGGGACACCGGGCTGCTGGCCAGGTACGGAGTGCGCGAGGCCGACTTCAACCCGGTGCTGTGGCAGCGCGGCATCGTCGACGGCAAGCTCTACGCCCTGCCCCTGGACATCCACGTCCAGCTCTGCTTCTACCGCAAGGACGTGTGCCGCAAGGCCGGACTGCTCGACTCCGCCGGCCGGCTGCCCGCCGCCGGCTCCACCGACGACTGGTTCGCCCTCCTCAAGGAGGCCAGGAAGCAGCTGGGGAAGGGGCAGCAGACCCTCGGCCTGCACGCCAACGACCAGAACTTCTGCTGGTGGTTCTTCGTCGCCTTCTACCGGCAGCTCGGCGGCACCTACTTCGACGCCGCCCGGACCGGCCTCACCTTCGACACCGACAAGGCCACCCGGGTCCTGGAGTTCTTCCGCAAGCACGTCACCGACGGCTACGTCACCCCGGGCGAGACCGACGCCGAAGCGTTCCTCGCCGGCTCCCCCTTCACCTGGGAGGGCAACTGGTCGGTGCCCTACTTCAACGACGAGAAGGTCGACTACGGCGCCCAGCCGCTCCCCCCGGTCTTCGGCACCCCGGCCACCCACGCCGAGTCCCACTCCTTCGTCCTGCCCCACCAGGCCGGCCGCGGCGGCGCCGCCGACGAGGGCGCGTACCGGCTCGCCGCCTACATGGTCACCCACGCCACCACCTGGGCCCGAGGCGGTCACATCCCCGCCTACCTGCCCACCTTCGAGGACCCGGGCTACCGCGGGCTGACCCCGCAGAACGAGTACTCCCGGCCCGCCATGGACCACCAGGCCAACGAGCCGCACATCTGGTTCGCGGGCTCCACCGGCATCCTCGCCCAGCGCCTCGGCCCGGTCATCGCCTCCTCCAACCTCGGCTCCACCGCTCCCGGCAAGGCGGCCCGCCGCATGAGGTCGCTGCTGGAGCGGCTGCTCGCGGCGAAGAACCCGATGACCGGGCGCACCGCCGCCCAGGAGCCGAAGGGAGCCGCCGCATGAGCAGTACGACGCTGACCACGGCCGGCCGCACGGTGCGCCCCCGCGCCGCCGCCGGCACCGACACCGCCCGGCTGCGCCGGTCCCGCCGCCTCCAGCACGGCGGCTGGTTCGTCGCCCCGTTCCTCGTCCTCTACGGCCTGTTCGTCATCCTGCCCGTCGTCCGCGGCCTGTACCTCAGCTTCACGGACGCCAACATCTCCGGCGACCACACCGGCTTCGTGGGCCTCGCCAACTACCGCGAGGCACTGCGGGACCCGCTCGTCTGGGACTCCCTGTGGCACAGCACGCGGTTCACGCTGTACGTCGTCCCGCTGATCGTCCTCGTGGCCCTGCTGATGGCCCTGATCGCCCACCACACCGTGCACTTCAAGTGGTTGTGGCGGCTGTGCTTCTTCGCGCCCTTCCTGCTGCCCTCGGCCGTCGTGGGCAACCTGTGGTGGTGGCTGTTCCAGCCCACCAACGGCATGGTCAACCACGTCCTCGGCCTGGACACGCCCTGGCTCACCCAGAAGTCCACGGCCATGCTCGCCGTCGTCGTCGCCACCCTGTGGTGGACGGTCGGCTTCTCCTTCCTCCTCTACCTGGCCGCCCTGCAGAACATCCCGCAGCACCTGTACGAGGCCGCCGGACTGGACGGGGCGAACGCCCTCCAGCGGATGCGGCACATCACCGTGCCCAACCTGCGCTCCGTCACCGGCCTGATCGTCGCCCTCCAGGTCCTCGCCTCCCTCCAGGTCTTCGACCAGGCCGTGGTCATGTACCAGTTCGGGCCCGGACCGGAGGAATCGACCCGCACCTTCGTCCAGTACACCCTCGAACAGGGCTTCACCACCTACCGCGTGGGCTACGCCTCCGCGATCTCCTTCGTCCTGTTCGTCATCATCGCGGCCGTGGCGCTCGCCCGGATGTGGCTGCTGAAGAGCCGCGAGGAGGCCACCCGATGACCACCCGCTCCGCCCGCCGCTGGCCCCCCGCCCAGATCGCGCTGACGGCCGTCGCCGCCACCCTCTCCCTGATCTGGCTCGCCCCCCTGGCCTGGGCCCTGTCCACGTCCCTGAAGTCCCCGACGGAATCGGTCACCTCGCCGCACTGGATACCCGACCACGTCACCCTGGACTCCTGGAGGAAGGTCCTGCGGGCGGGCGACATCCCCACCTGGTTCGTGAACTCCGTCGTCGTCTCCGTGTGCGTCACGGTGATCGTGCTGCTGGTCGCCTCCCTCGCCGGATACGGCTTCGCCCGCACCGAGTTCCGCGGCAAGGGCGCCCTCATGGGCCTGACCATGGCCGGACTGATGTTCTCCCCGGCGATCCTCGGCGTCCCGCTGTTCACCACGGTCCAGTCGCTCGGCATGGTCGACACCTACTGGGGCATGATCCTGCCCCAGTGCGCCCCGGCCGCCATGGTCTACATCCTCTACAAGTTCTTCCAGGGGCTGCCCAGGGAGCTGGAGGAGGCCGCGTTCATCGACGGCGCCGGCCGCTGGCGGATCTTCTTCACCATCGTGCTGCCCCTGTCCAAGCCCTCGCTGTCCGCGGTCGGGATCTTCACCTTCATCGCGTCCTGGAACAACTTCCTGTGGCCGTACATGGTGACCAACAACCCCGACCTGATGACCATGCCCAACGGCATCGCCACCGTGCAGAACGCCTTCGGCATCGTCTGGCCCCAGCTGATGGCCGGCGGCCTGGTCGCCGGGCTGCCGCTGATCATCGTCTTCGTCTTCTTCCAGAGCCAGATCGTGCGGGGCGTGGCCCACACCGGCCTGGCCGGCCAGTGACGGGAGGAGCGTCCACGATGGCATACGCCGCCTGCCGGCTGAACGGCGGCGGCCTCCTCCTGTCCGGCCGCGGCCACGGCAAGACCCGGCCGGCCCACCACCACTACGACACGACGGACGGCGGCACCCCGGAGCCGGGGCTCGACGAGCTCCGCCGGCACGCGGGCCGGCCCGCTTCCAAGCAACCCGGAAGGAACCCATGAGCAAGAACACCGCCCGCTTCACCCTCGACCCCGCCTTCACCGTCGGCGAGGTCGACCCCCGCCTCTTCGGTTCCTTCGTGGAACACCTCGGCCGCTGCGTCTACACCGGCATCTACGAGCCCGGCCACCCCGCGGCCGACGCCGAGGGCATCCGGACCGACGTCCTGGAGCTGGTCCGCGAACTCGGCGTCACCGCCATCCGCTACCCCGGCGGCAACTTCGTCTCCGGCTACAAGTGGGAGGACTCCGTCGGCCCGGTGGAGGACCGCCCCCGCCGGCTCGACCTGGCCTGGCACTCCACCGAGACCAACCGCTTCGGCCTGTCCGAGTACATCGCGTTCCTGAAGAAGGTCGGCCCCCAGGCCGAGCCCATGATGGCGGTCAACCTCGGCACCCGGGGCGTCGCCGAGGCCCTGGAACTCCAGGAGTACGCCAACCACCCCGCCGGCACCGCCCTGTCCGACCTGCGCGCCGCCCACGGCGACAAGGACCCCTTCGGCATCCGGCTGTGGTGCCTCGGCAACGAGATGGACGGCCCCTGGCAGACCGGCCACAAGACGGCCGAGGAGTACGGCAGGCTCGCCGCCGAGACCGCCCGCGCCATGCGCCAGCAGGACCCCCGGGTGGAACTGGTCGCCTGCGGCTCCTCCACCCAGGCCATGCCCACCTTCGCCGAGTGGGAGGCCACCGTCCTGAAGGAGACGTACGACCTCGTCGACTACATCTCGGTGCACGCCTACTACGAGCCCCTCGACGGCGACGTGGACTCCTTCCTCGCCTCGGCCGTCGACATGGAGTCCTTCATCGAGAACGTGGTCGCCACGGCCGACCACGTGGGCGCGCTGCTGAAGTCGAAGAAGAGGATCAACCTCTCCTTCGACGAGTGGAACGTCTGGTACCTCACCAAGTGGGTGGAGTTCTCCGAGACGCGCGACCTGTCCGACTGGCCGGAGGCGCCCCGCCTGCTGGAGGACAACTACAGCGTCACCGACGCCGTCGTCTTCGGCTCGCTGCTGATCGCCCTGCTCCGGCACGCCGACCGGGTCACCGTCGCCTGCCTCGCCCAGCTCGTCAACGTCATCGCCCCGATCATGACCGAGCCGGGCGGCCCGGCCTGGCGGCAGACGACGTTCTTCCCCTTCGCGCAGGCCTCCCGGTACGGCCGCGGCCAGGTGCTGGACGTCCGCGTGGAGTCGCCGACGTACGAGACGAGGAAGTACGGCGAGACGGACCTGCTGCACGCCACCGCCGTCCGCGCGGACGACGGCACGGTCACCGTGTTCGCGGTCAACCGGGGCCGCACCGAGCCGCTGCCCCTCGAGGTCGCCCTGAACGGCCTGGAGCTGACCGCCGTCACGGAGCACACCGCCCTCGCCGACGCCGACCCCGACGCCCGCAACACCCTGACCGACCCCGAACGCGTCGCCCCGCACCCGGTCGAGGGCACCGCCCTGGTGGACGGCACCCTCACCGCCGTACTGGAGCCGCTGTCCTGGAACGTGATCAGGCTGGTGTGATCACACCGGCCGGACCGGGATGCCGCCGGCCGCCCTGCCGAGCAGCGTCAGCCGTACCGACCCGGGGCCCGACAGCGTGGTGAACTCCGACAGGACCGCCAGCGCCAGGGTGTTGGTGCCCCGGGTGCGCAGGATGCCGTTCGGCAGCACGAACGTGTGCTGCGGGCCGACGTTGTTGATGTACTGGCCCATGTTCCAGCCGTTCAGGAAGATCTGCGCGCGGTAGGCCCGGTACGGGTCGTCGTCCAGGGTCAGGCCGATCGACGCGTCGACATCGGCCGGCACCGACAGCCGGAACGTGGTCCGGTACCAGGTCACGCCCTGGTACCGCTCCGCGCGCGGGAACTCCGCCTTCTCCCAGTCCCGGTCCCGGAAGCCGGGCAGGTGCCAGCCGTGCCGCTCGCCGTACAGGCCGCCGTTGTTCAGCGGCCCGCGCACCGGGTCGGCCGGGCCCTCGCCCTGGATGCGCCAGCGCACCCGCGGCGACGCGCCCCCGAAGGTGACCGCCGTCAGACCGCGGGCCGCCTTGTGCGTGTCGAGCGCCTTGCCGTCCTGGTCGTGCTGCATGCGCCGGACCAGCACGGACAGCACGTGCCGGCCGGGGGAGCGCAGCCGCTCGCGCACCGGGAGGACGGCGGTGTCCGTCCAACTGCCCTGGCGCACCGTGCCCTTGTCCGGCACGGGCATCCGGTGCGTGCCCAGCGGCTCGCCGTCCAGCCACGCCATCAGCAGGCCCTGGGTGCCGGTGCTGTAGGCGAGCGCGACCTCCTCGACGCCGGTGCTGTCGTCGAACGTGCCCCGGTACCAGACGTCTCCGTAGTGGAAGCCGTAGTCGTCGGCGAACAGCACCGGCTGCCCCTCGGGGACGGGCGTGGTGGAGAATGAGGAGGTCTTGTCGGCCTTCTTCCACGACGAGTCGTCGAAGCCGGGGCCCGCCTCCGGGTTCTCCCGCCGCGTCCGCCAGCCGCCCAGCCGCGGCAGCCGCACCTCGGGGGCCCCCGGCAGCGGTCCGGTGGACATCAGGCTGCCCGACAGGGTCGCCCGGGTGGGCACCCGGCGCCCGTTCCACAGCACGGTGTCGATCCCGCGCGGCGCCCACACCTCCAGGCCCGCCGACTCCCTCAGGTCACCGGTGAGGTGCACCCGCGAGCCGCGCAGCTCGGCGTGGCGCAGCAGTGCCGGGCCGTACACCAGGAGGGTCCCGGACGGGGTGTCGTACGGGAAGAGGCGCACGGCGGTGGCGTCGTCGGCGAAGAGCAGCACCAGCGGGGTGTCGCCGCCGCCCTTCCGCACCAGCACCCGGGTCAGCCCGGCCTCGCCCAGGGGCGCGTTGACGTGCAGCTCGCCCCGGTCGTAGGCCCAGCCGCCCTCCGGGTCCAGCCGCTGCACCGACGGCTCTTCGGGGCAGTCCAGCACCAGCTCGGCCATCTCGCCGCGGCGCCCGGTGAACACGGCGATGTCCTGCCGGCCCGCGGTCAGGCACAGCATGGGCGAGGCGGTGGAGTACTTCAGCTTCCGCCCGCCCAGCGCCAGCCCGGTGGTCAGCAGCTTGGCGTCCCGGCCGGGCACGGTGACGCGCAGCTTCCCGGCCTCGGTCGGCAGATCGGTGGTGACCGCCTCCGTGCCGTCGTTGCGCGCGACGTACACGTGCGTGCCGGTGTCCTGGTTGGCCAGGTGGTAGACCTTCAGCCCCTCGGCCGCGACGTCCGCCGCCCGGTCCAGCTTGGCGAAGTCGGGCACCCGCTGGAGCAGGTGCCCGAGCTGGTGCATCGGGGCGATCTTGCCGGTGACGTTCCGGGCCTCGTCGATGGCGGCGCCGTAGTCGTACGACGTGTAGACGACCGGTGCGGGCAGCCAGCCCCACGAGGTCCCGCCGAACGTCATGTACACGTTGTGCAGGGTGAGGCCGTTGGCCAGGTTGGTCAGGTAGAAGCGGCGCTCGTAGGCCGCGTCCCGGGTGCGCCGCGACTCGTCGTACCCCTTGCCGTCGAACTCCGCCCCGCCCCACGGGTCGAACCAGCCGCCGCCGAACTCGGGCACGAACCCGGGCGTGGCCGGCGAGGCGGTGGCCCCGCCCTTCGGCCCGCCGGGCCCGTAGTGCCCCCAGTCCGGCGGGGTCTTGAACGGCGAGGGGTACCCGTCGAACCCGTACAGCCAGCCGCCCTTCTCCCCGCCGGTGTCGAAGGAGCCGGGGACCCAGTAACCGTTCCTGCCCTTGTCGTTGTGGAACAGCGGGACGTCGATCCCGTCGGCCCGGACCTTCTTGTACAGGTGGGACATGTACGCCCGGCCGGTCGCGTCGGCGGGGTGGGCGTCGT
The DNA here is from genome assembly GCF_055583025.1 of Streptomyces sp. NPDC104831. Lineage (NCBI taxonomy): Bacteria > Bacillati > Actinomycetota > Actinomycetes > Kitasatosporales > Streptomycetaceae > Streptomyces > Streptomyces sp. NPDC104831. Next base: position 79,983 of record NZ_JBVJOT010000002.1, on the reverse strand, counting down.
ACTCGTTCTCGATCTGGTACAGCAGTACCGTGCCGGTGCCCCGGGTGAACAGGTGCCGGCGGGCGATGCGGTCGACCTGGGTCAGCCACTCGTCGACGTGCGACAGGTACTCCGGGTCGTCGGTGCGGGCCGTGCCCCCGGTCGCGGTCAGCCAGCCGGGGAAGCCGCCGCCGTCGACCTCGGCGTTGATGTACGGGCCGGGCCGCAGGATGACGTACAGCCCGGTCTCGGCCGCCGTGCGCAGGAACAGGTCTAGGTCCCGGACGCCGGAGAAGTCGTACCGGCCGGGCGCGGGGGAGTGGTAGTTCCAGGCGACGTAGACGCTGACGGCGTTGTAGCCGTGCGCCCGCATCTTCTGCAGGACGTCCCGCCACAGGTCCGGGCTCGGCAGCCGGAAGGGGTGCAGCTCGCCGGACCACACCACCAGCCGCCGCCCGTCCACGAGCAGCGAGTAGCGGTCGTACCCGATGGTGTGCCGCACGCCGTCGGCGCCCGGCGGGGCCGGCGCGGGCCCGGTCGGCGCGCTGCCGCCCGCGTACGCCGAGGGCGCCCCGGGGACGCCGCTGCCGCCCAGGGCCAGCCCGAGCGCGGCGGAGCCGGCCAGGGCACTGAAGGAACGTCTGCTGAGCGCCAAGGTGGATCCTCCCGGGCGGTCCTAGGGGGCGAGGGTCCGGCCATTCTCCATGGCGGGACGCCCCACAATGGATCCATGAGGATCTCGGCGCGGGCGGATTACGCGGTACGGGCGGTACTGGAGCTGGCCGTACGGCAGGGTAACGGCCCCGTGAAGGCAGAGGAAATCGCCGCCGTGCAGGACATCCCGCACAAGTTCCTGGAGGGCATCCTGGGCGACCTCAGGCGGGCCGGGATCGTGGACAGCAGGCGTGGCGGGGGCGGCGGCTACCGGCTGGCGCGGACGGCGGCGTCCCTCACCGTGGCCGACGTCATCCGGGCGGTGGACGGCCCGATCGTGTCGGTGCGCGGCGAACGCCCGACGGGTCTCGCCTACACGGGCACGGCCCGGCCGTTGCTGCCGCTGTGGATCGCCCTGCGCGCGAACGTCCGCCGCATCCTGGAGGGCGTCACCGTGGCGGACCTCGCGGCGGACGCCCTGCCCGAGCCCGTCCGGGCGCTGGCGGCGGAGCCGGCGGCGTGGGAGAACCCGTGAGGGGCGGCACCGGCCGGGCGGACTCGGCCGACCGGGGGACCGGTGCGTTTCCCCCCGCCCGTGCCGTTCGTTAGGACGGACATGATCAAGAAGCTCACCTGTGCCTCCGTCCTGGCCACCGCGCTGCTGGCCTCCGCCGCCTCCGCCGCCTCCGCGGCCCCCGCCACCGCGTCCGCCGACGCCGTCAGCTCTCCCGTCCCCGCCGCCCCCGGCGTCGCCCTCCTGTCCGGCCTCCTCGGGTCGCTGGAGACGGGCAACCCGGTCACCTCGCTGAACACCCTGCTCCCGACGGGCGTCCCGGGCCGCTGAACGCGTGCCCCCCGGCCGGGGCGGGAGGAAGCGAGGATCCCCCTCCCGCCCCGGCCGGCCGTCAGCCCGGGACGCCGAGCGTGAGCGTGCCGGTGTAACCGGACGAGGTGGAGCCGCCGAGGGCGGTGAGGGTGAGCAGGCCGGAGACGGCGCCCCTGTCGTCGTAGACGGAGTCTTGCGCGAGGGTGGTGCGCGGGACCGTGTTGGCCGAGTACGGCGAGATCCTGGCGATGGCTGCCGTGACCGTCTCGGCGAAGAAGAGCTGACCGGTGTGGACGGTCGAGCCGCCGGTGAAGTGGCCGTCCGCCGTCACGGTCACGCCGGTGTGCACCTTCACGTGGACGTGGACGCACCGCCCCCGGTACCACCCCGGGTAGACGGTCGTGAACCTGGCGACCCCGCCGGAGTCCGTGAGGACGCCGCCGCGCAGGAAGGTGCGGTCGTCGGGCTCCTGGTGCCCGTTGGCGCCCACGAAGCCGGAGTACTCGCCGAGCGCGTCGGCGTGCCACAGCTCCACGAGGGCGCCGGCGAGCGGGGCGCAGGCGGCGTCGACGACGGTCAGGGCCAGCCTCAGCGGGATGCCGGGCTTGCCCTCGGTGATGTCGGAGCGGACGAGCGCTCCGTCGAGGTGGTAGGGGCCTTCGGTCATCTTGGTGGTGAGCGCGCAGACGGCGGCGGTGTTCCGCGCGCCGTCCGCGTCCTTCGGGGGAGCCGCGGCTCCCACGGTCAGCGCCGCGGCGGCGCCGCCGGCGGCGGCGAGCACGGTGCGGCGCCCGATCTTCCGGGCATCGGAGGTGTCTGTCATGGACACGGCACCGTAGGGGCGGTTCCTGTCGGCGAGCTGTCGGTTCGGTAAAGAGCGGAGCCGTCAAGCGGGCGGTTTGGCCGACCTGCCGGCACCGTCCGCCGTGCCGGGTACGGATCGGGCACGTCCGGCGAGGTCATCGCGGGGCGTCGTCGGTTTTCCAGATCCGGATCATCCCGTCCTCGTCCCCGGAGACCAGGAACAGGCCGTCGCGGCTGAAATCGAGGGAGCGTACGGGTGCGATGTGGCCACGCAGGGGCGGGCCCGCCTCGGTGAGACCGGTCTTCGAGTAGCGGTAGAGACGGATGTCGCTTCCGTTGGCGTCGGGGGCCGCGAGCAGCGCCTCCTTCGTCGGGTGGAAGGCTGCCGCCTGTTTGCCGGGGAAGGTGCAGTAAAAGCGATGGTGATCGTGCTCCGGGAGCCACAACTCCGACGTCTGCGAGTTGAGGAAGACGAGTTCGTCCCGGGGAGACGCGACAAGAAGATTCCCGGAGGCCGTGTACCACTCGCGATTCTTCTTCGACTTCGCTCCTTCCAGCAGGGGACGACCAGTCGTGTCGGGAAGCGAGAATCGGCGTGCGCTGTCGGAGAAGAGCACCGCCAGGCTGCCGTCGGAGAGGAAGGTCATTCCCACGACGGGACCGTAGTCGCCGGCGAACCGGACCCATTTCCCGGCGGTGGGTGCCGAGTCGCCATGGCCGTCCGAGACCTCCGACAAGACGATGCCGGGGCTCTCGTCGACGAAGGCGGCCAGGAGTCCACGGCGGGAGTCGAAGGCGATGAAGGTGGGGCTTCCGATGGGCCGGCCGAGCAATGCCGGCCCGCTGCCCGGCAGCCGTCCCAGGTTCTGGGCCGCCACACCGTCCGGGACCGGCAACACGAGGGTGTCACCGTCCGCCGAGAACTCAAGTGGCCCCGGAAAGCCCGGATCGCTCATTTCTCGGGACGGGACGTACACCGGACGCGCTTCCCGGTCGTTCGGCCGGCCGCTCCACAATCCCACCTTGCCGTCGTCGAGCAGGAAGACCACCTCCCTGTCCCTCCGGGGCCGGAAGCGGACCGCCTGCACGGGCTGCCGGTGGGGGACGGCGAAGTCGGCGATGCTCGTGGCGCGGGAGCGCCATGCCGCCACACCCACACCTGCGGCCACGGCCCCGGCGCCGACGGCCAGAACGGTTCTGCGGCGGACCGCCGTGCGCGAGCTCTCGGTCCCGTCCCTGTACAGGGGTTCTCCGGCCAGTGTCTCCTGAAGACGGATGTGGCGGAACTGGTAGGCGCCGCCGGCCTGGCGCAGGATCTCACGGCGCCGTGCGTCCGCGAGGAACGCCATCAGCCGCCAGGGGAGCTTGCCGCGGAGCGCGAGCCAGGTCCTCACGATGACGAAGCGCGGCCAGGCCCGGCTCATGAGCAGGAGCAGGGCGAGGAGGACGCCGGGCAGCAGGAAGGCGGCACCCAGTTTGATGCGCCAGTTGCCGAACGCGTTGTTCACGGAATGCCATTGGAAGGAGGCGAGTGCGCTCGTCGTGTCCGCGTGTCCGGGCCAGCCCGATCCGCCGGTCAGGAGGCGGATCGACAGGTCTCCGGACAGGAATCCGGCCCACACGGCGGGCAACCCGGCCACGGCGACGAGTGTCCCGGCCACCATGGCGCTGACGATCGACGACCGCCGGTCCTGGACGAGCGTACGGATGGGGCTCACCTGGGCCGCGCGTGACGGTGGCGCGTCGAGCCAGTTGTGGGTCGCGAGAGCCAGACCGGCCGCCACGCTGAGGGTGACGCAGATGCCGAGCCCCTCCAGGCACAGTTCCGTCTTCCGTGTCCCCCAGCCCGGTGTATACAGGTTGAGGACCTGTGCGATGGTCATCACGGCAATGATCGGTGTCACGAGGAGCGACGCCAGGCCCGTCCCGGTCGTGAATCCCCGGAACAGGCGCTCCGCCGACCCCCGCGGCTTCCAGGTGAGGCGGCCCGGCGGCCTGGAGGACGAGGCGTTCCAGACGAGGGCGTTGAGGAGCGCGAAGGCCACCCCGAGGACGAGGGGCATCATGACGGTGTTGTTGGTGTCGCTCCGGTCGGCCGCCGCTGTCACCCGGACCCACGCCATGGCGGCGGCCGCGACCACCGCTCCCAGGCCGAAACCGACCACGAGGCCCGCCCAGGACGGCAGCAGCCGTGTGCTCAACTGCCACCACGCCAGGTCGCGTTCACGATGGTCGTGCAGATGCCGGGCGAGGAACGTCAGCCAGCGCCGGGCCTGTCCGGGAGTCCAGCGTTCCCGGGGTGCCGTTCCCGGGGGCAGGGCCGGGTCCGGCGCGTAGGCGGCGTCGAGCATGCCGTGCAGGAGGTGGTCCGCGACGGCGTACTCGCTGCCGAAGCGGGTCTCGTCCAGGAGTTCGGTGGGGTCGCCGCCGCCCTTCTGGTAGACGAGGCGTGCCGAGGTGACCATCAGGGGTGTGGAGAGCGCCCTGGCCAGCGGGCTCTGCGGCTCGGTCCGCAGGCGGGCGAAGACGGGGGCCCAGTCCACTCCCGGGGGCCAGTTCACGTCCCGCAGGTACCTGATGGCGTCCTGCGGGGTGACCGGAAGGACTTCGACGACCGCCGCCTGCCGCAGGGCGGTCGCGCTCGCCCGGATCAGTTCCTCGTACTCGACCGACCGGCAGGTGACGACGAGGGGACGGTCCGGGTGTTCGTTGATCTTGCGGATGGCGCCGCGGCGGGCGGACTCGGGGATCTCGTCGAGGCCGTCGAGGACGGGGATCACCAGTCCGTGGGCCAGGAGCGTGCGGGGGATCTCCGGGCGGCCGTTGTAGTACGGCTGGGCCATGGTGCGGACGATCCAGTCGTCGAGCGGCTCCAGGACGGGGTCCCAGGAGGAGACGGGCAGCAGGACCGGTACGGGACCGCCCGCCTCGCGTGCGGCGAGGAGACCCAGGGTGACGAGTATGGCCAGGACCGTCTTGCCCGAGCCGGGTTCGCCCACGACCACCAGGCGGCGGTTCGGAACGCGCGCGAAGCCTTCGGCGAGGCGGTCGGTCACGTCCTCGAACCGTCCGTCGAGGCGGCCGTCCAGGCGCAGCCGCAGCACGGGGGAGCCGGTGGGGCCGGTCCGCAGCCCGTTGTCGGTGAGGTCGCTCGACGTCGTTCTCCAGGCGAGGGGCAGCACCCGGGGGGCTTGCAGCCGGCGGGCGCGGGCCTCGTCCAGCCACTGTGCGCGGAGCTGACGCGTGAGGTCGTCCGCGAGGGCGGCGGGGTCCGGGGGTGTCTCCGTGCCGCGGAACACGTCGACGACCGCGACCAGCAGCGAGGCCAGCGAGGCGAACAGCCCGGCGATGGTGGCCACGCTGTCGGGGTCCTGCCCGGACCTCCACATCCACAGGGTGAGCCCGAGGGTCACGGTCCCCAGAGCCGTCAGGCAGAGATTACGGACGGTCCGCGCGCTCAACCGGACCGGAGTTCTCTGTAACATGCGCCGAGTCTGCCGGTCGGCCCTGACTTCCGTCGAGACGACCGGTCCCGGGGCGGGCGGCTGCCGGCCGTGTGCCGCTCGGCGCGGACCGGAGGGCGCCGGCCGCGAGGTTCAGTAGGCCACCGGCCAGCCCGACGACCAGTTCAGCAGGTTGACGCCGAGCTTCGGGGTGCCGCCCGCGCTGCCGTCGTAGTAGTGGTAGACGATCAGGTCGCCGTCGCTGTCGTGCGTGATGGACTGCCCGCCGGGTCCGATGACGTCGCCATGGGACTCCAGGACCGGGGTGCCGCCGTTGTCGGTCATCGCCACGCCGTTCCTGTCGCGGTACGGCCCGGTGACCGAGGTCGACCGGCCGGCCTTCACCTTGTACGTCGAGCCGGTGCCCTGGCAGCACACGTCGTAGGAGGCGAAGAGGTAGTAGTAGCCGTTGCGCTTGACGATGTACGGCGCCTCGACCGCCTTGCTGCCGGTGGGCCGGGCGGCGAGGGAGTGGCGCCTGGTGTCGCCCGCGTACTGCTTGCCGGTCGCGGGGTCGATCCGGATCATCTTGATGCCGGTCCACCAACTGCCGAAGGACAGCCACCACTTGCCGTCGTCGTCCACGAACAGGTTGGGGTCGATGGCGTTGTAGTCGCTGCCGGAGGTGGAGGTGTAGACGACGCCGTAGTCCGTCCAGGAGCCGGGCAGTCCGGTCGTGGAGCCGGCCAGGCCGATCGCCGAGGTGTTCTCGCCGAACTTGGAGACGGCGTAGTACATCAGGTACTTCCCGCCGGCGTACGAGATGTCCGGCGCCCAGGCCTCGGTGGCGTACGACGACCACCAGGCCGGCTTGGCGGGGAAGGCGTCGGCGCCCGCGGTGAAGGAGACGCGGTCGGTGGAGGTCCGGTAGGCCAGCCCGCCGCCGGTGGCGTAGAGCAGGTAACGGCCGCCGGGGGTACGGATCATCGTCGGGTCGTGCACGACGGTGCTGCCGGTGACCGTGCCGGGGTTGGGGTACGCGGAGGCGGTGCCCGGCACGAGCGCGAGCAGCAGGGCGGCGGGGACGGCGAGGAGTGCGGTGCGCTTCATTGCGGCTCCCTCTTCCTGGTGCGTTCGTGATGTCGAACGGCGATCGCAGGTTCGGACGGGACCGTAGAAGCGAAGGGTTGACGAGTCAACGGTTCTGACAGGAACTCGCCTGAGGGGCCGGCCCCCGGCCGGAATCCGGCCCCTACCCGGCGGGCGCGGTCTCCTCGTCCAGCCACGCCAGGTAGGCCGCGCTGCCCGCCACGACCGGAGTCGCGATGATCTCGGGGGTGTCGTAGGTGTGCGCCCCCTTGAGGTAGGTCTCCAGGTCCTCGTAGCGCGCCGTGGTGGTCTTGAACAGGATCTGCCACTCCTGCCCGGTCTGCGTCGCCCCCGCCCAGCGGTACACGCTGGTGACGGGGGCGCTGATCTGGGCGCACGCGGCGAGCCGCGCCTCCACCGCGCCGGCCGCGAGGGCCTGCGCCTCCTCCTCGCTGTCCGTGGTCGTCAGCACGGTCAGGTGCCGGTGCTCCGTCATGGCCGGTCTTCCTTCCGGGGGCGGATCTCTACCGGACGGACGGTACCGCGCACCGGAGCGACGCCGCCGGGCAGAAGGGACCTCCGTGTCCGGGTGCGGCCCGCACGGGCCGCACCCGGACACGGAGGTGTCGCCGGGTGCGTTCGGCTCACCCGCCCGCGAGCGGGCCTCAGACCCCGAAGCGGTGGATCGTCGTGGTCCGGTACGTCCGGCCGGGGCGCAGCACCGTCGTCGGGAATGCCGGGTGGTTCGGCGAGTCCGGGAAGTGCTGGGTCTCCAGGCACAGGGCGTCGCCCTGCCGGTAGGTGCGGCCCGAGGTGCCGGTGAGCGTGCCGTCGAGGAAGTTGCCGGAGTAGAACTGGAGTCCCGGCTGGTCGGTGGCGATCTTCAGGGTGCGGCCGGAGCGCGGGTCGCGCAGGGTCGCGATGTGCTCGGGCCGTGCCGTGATCCCCTTGTCCAGCACCCAGTTGTGGTCGTACCCCTTGGCCAGCACGAGCTGCTCGTGGCCCGCCCGCAGGTCCCGGCCGATGGGCTTGGCGTGCCGGAAGTCGAACGGGGTGCCCGCGACCCGGGCCAGCTCCCCGGTGGGGATGAGGCCGGCGTCGGTCGGGGTGTAGCGGGCGGCGGCGATGGACAGCTCGTGGTCCTCGATGCCGCCGCCGCCCTCGCCGGCCAGGTTCCAGTAGACGTGGCTGGTGAGGTTGACGACGGTGGCCTTGTCGGTGGTGGCCTCGTAGTCGATGCGCCAGTCGCCGTGCCGGGTGAGGGTGTACGTCACCTCGGTGCGCAGCGTGCCCGGGTAGCCCATCTCGCCGTCGGCGCTGGTGCGGCGCAGCCGCAGGCCCACGTCCGTGCCGTCGGTGAACGGCTCCACGTCCCACACCCGCTTGTCGAAGCCCTGGGCGCCGCCGTGCAGGCTGTTGTCGCCGTCGTTCACGTCGAGCTGGTACGGCTTTCCGTCCAGCGTGAAGCGGCCCGCGGCGATGCGGTTGCCGTAGCGGCCGATCAGCGCGCCGAAGTACGGGCTCTTCGCCGCGTAGTCGGCGAGGTCGTCGAAGCCGGCGACCACGTTGGCGTAGCGGCCGTGCCGGTCGGGGAGTTCCAGGGCCTGCACGACACCGCCGTAGGACAGCACCTTCATCCGGGTGCCGCCGTTCTCCAGCGACCAGCGGTGGACCTTGGTGCCGTCGGCGAGCGTGCCGAAGAGTTCCTTCACCGGCTTCCTTCCCGGGGCCGCGTGTGCCGTGCCGCCGAGCGCGGTGGCGGCCAGGCCCGCCGCGGCTGCTCCCGCGATGACCGTGCGTCTGTTCAGTTCCATGGTGCGGCTCTCGCTTTCTGGTGCTTACGAACCGGACTTGCGCTTGTTCCACACGTCGAACCCGACCGCCACCAGCAGGGCCAGGCCCTTGATGACCTGCTGCCACTCGGTGCCGACGCCGAGGAGGTTCATGCCGTTGTTCAGCACGCCGAGGACCAGACCGCCGATGATGGCGCCGAGGACGGTGCCGACACCGCCGCTCATGGACGCGCCGCCGATGAACGCGGAGGCGATGGCCTCGAGTTCGAAGTTGACGCCCGCCTTCGGCGAGGCCGCGTCCAGCCGGGCGGCGACCACCAGACCCGCCAGGGCCGCGAGCACGCCCATGTTCAGGAAGACGTAGAAGGTGACCTTCTTGTCCTTCACGCCGGACAGCTTGGCCGCCGGCAGGTTGCCGCCGATGGCGTAGATGTGCCGGCCGAAGACCGCGTTGCGCATGACGTAGCCGTAGCCGACGACCAGCGCGCCGAGGACGATCAGCACGATCGGGGCGCCCTTGTAGCTGGCGAGCAGCAGGGTGAGGACGAGGATCGCCGCCACCATGGCGGTCAGCTTGAGCAGGAACAGCCGGACCGGTACGACGTCCAGGGAGAACTCCTGCTGGCGGCGGCGGTCCCGGAACTCCTGCCACACCACGGCCGCGATCAGCACCAGCCCGAGCAGCAGCGTGAGGTTGTGGTAGTTGGTGTTCGGGCCGGTCTCGGGCAGGAAGCCGTTGCCGAGTTTCTGCAGGCCGTGCGGGAACGGGCCGAGGGTCTGGCCCTTGAGGAGGATCTCGGTCAGGCCGCGGAAGATCAGCATCCCGGCGAGGGTGACGATGAAGGACGGGATGTTGAAGTAGGCTATGAGATAGCCCTGGATCGCGCCCGCGACGGCGCCCATCACCAGGCACAGCACCAGCGCGACGGGCCAGGACACCCCGTGCTGCACGGTCAGTACGGCCGCGAAGGCGCCGGTGAACGCGGTGAGCGAGCCGACCGACAGGTCGATGTGCCCGGCGATGATGACCAGCATCATGCCGATCGCGAGGACCAGGATGTAGCTGTTCTGGAGTACCAGGTTGGACACGTTGCGCGGCAGCAGCAGATTGCCGTCGGTCCAGATCGCGAAGACGACCACGATCAGGCCGAGCGCGATCAGCATGCCGTACTGGCGCATGTTGCGGCGCAGGCCGGTCAATACCAGGCCGAGCAGGCCCCCGTCGGTCCCCGTTCCGCCGCCCGGCGGCGCGGGGGCCGGGCTCTTGGCGGTCACATCCGTGCTCATCGCGTTACCTCTTTGTCCTTCGTCATATGGCGCATCAGCACTTCCTGCGTGGCCTCGGCCCGCGGCACCTCACCGGTCAGCCGTCCGGCGGCCATCGTGTAGATGCGGTCGCACATGCCGAGCAGCTCGGGCAGCTCGGAGGAGATGAAGACGACCGCCTTGCCCTGGGCGGCGAGCTGGTCGATGACCGTGTAGATCTCGTACTTGGCGCCCACGTCGATGCCGCGGGTCGGTTCGTCGAGGATCAGCACGTCCGGACCGGCGAAGATCCACTTGCTGAGGACGACCTTCTGCTGGTTGCCGCCGGAGAGCTTGCCCACCGGCTCGAACACCGTGGGCGCCTTGATGTTCATGGACTTCCGGAAGCCCTCGGCGACCTGCCGCTCCTCGTGCTCGTCCACCACACCCCGCTGGGCGACCTTGTCCAGCGCGGTCAGCGAGATGTTCCGGTTGATGGTGTCGATGAGGTTCAGGCCGTAGTGCTTGCGGTCCTCGGTGACGTAGGCGATGCCGTGCCCGATCGCCTCCGGCACCGTCCTGGTACGGATCTCCCGGCCGTCCTTGAGGACCGTGCCGCCCGCGTACCGGCCGTAGGCCCGCCCGAAGACGCTCATCGCGAGTTCGGTGCGGCCCGCGCCCATCAGGCCCGCGATGCCGACGATCTCCCCGCGGCGCACGGTCAGCGACACGTCGTCCACCACCTTGCGCTGCTGGTCGACCGGGTGGAACACGGTCCAGCCGCGGATCTCCAGCGCCGGCGCGACGCCCTGCTCCGGCCGGTGCGGGGTGCGCTCGGGGAAGCGGTGGTCGAGGTCGCGGCCGACCATGCCGGCGATGATCCGCTCCTCGGTGGTATCCGGCGCCTTCACATCGAGGGTCTCGATGGACCGGCCGTCCCGGATGATCGTCACCGAGTCGGCGACCTTGCGGATCTCGTTGAGCTTGTGGGAGATGATGATCGAGGTGATGCCCTGCTTCTTCAGGTCCAGGATCAGATCGAGGAGCTTGTCGCTGTCCTCGTCGTTCAGGGCCGCCGTCGGCTCGTCCAGGATCAGCAGCTTCACCTGCTTGGACAGTGCCTTGGCGATCTCCACCAACTGCTGCTTGCCCACGCCGATGTCGGCGACCCGGGTCTCCGGGTGCTCGTCCAGACCGACCCGGCGCAGCAGTTCGGTGGCGTGCCGCAGGGTCTCGCGCCAGTTGATCAGGCCGCGGGTGGCGTGCTCGTTGCCGAGGAAGAGGTTCTCGGCGATGGACAGGTGCGGCACCAGCGCCAGTTCCTGGTGGATGATGACGATGCCGTGCTGCTCGCTGGCCCGGATGTCCTTGAACCGGGAGACCTCCCCCTCGAAGAGGATGTCCCCCTCGTAACTGCCGTACGGGTGGACGCCGGAGAGCACCTTCATCAAGGTGGACTTGCCGGCGCCGTTCTCCCCGCAGATGGCGTGGACCTCGCCCCGCCGGACGGTCAGGGTGACGTCCGACAGCGCCTTGACACCGGGAAAGGTCTTGACGATCGAGCGCATTTCCAGGACGGGTCCCGCCATGGTCGTGCCTTTCACTCCGTAGGAAAAGGGCGGGTCACTTCAGCTGGGACTCGGTGTAGTAACCGCCGTCGACCAGCACCTTCCGGTAGTTCGACTTGTCGACGCTGACCGGCTGGAGCAGATAGGCCGGCACGACCTTGGCGCCGTTGTCGTACGTCTTGGTGTCGTTGACCTCGGGCTTCTTGCCCTTGAGGGACTCGTCCACCATGGTGGCGGCGACCTCGGCGAGCTTGCGCAGGTCCTTGTAGACGGTCTGCGTCTGCTGCCCGGAGATGATCGACTTCACCGAGGCCAACTCGGCGTCCTGGCCGGTGATGACCGGCAGCGGCTTGCTGCCCGAGCCGTAGCCGTCCGACTTCAGCGCGGACAGGATGCCGATGGAGATGCCGTCGTACGGCGCCAGGACCGCGTCGACCCGGCCGCTCTTGTACGACGAGGTGAGGATGTCCTCCATGCGCTTCTGCGCGGTGGTGCCGTCCCAGCGCAGGGTGACGACCTGGCTGAGCCGGGTCTGCCCGGACTTGACGACCAGCTGCTTCTTGTCGATGTACGGCTGGAGCACCTTCATCGCCCCGCCGAAGAAGTACTTCGTGTTGTTGTCGTCGTTGGACCCGGCGAACAGCTCGATGTTGAACGGGCCCTTCGCGCCCTTGTCCAGCCCGAGCTTGTTCACGATGTACGTGCCCTGGAGCCTGCCGACCTTCTCGTTGTCGAACGAGGCGTAGTAGTCGACGTCCTTGGTGCCGAGGATCAGCCGGTCGTAGGAGATGACCGGGATGTCCGCGTCCGCGGCCTGCTGGAGCACGCTGCCGAGCGACTTGTTGTCGATCGCCGCGATGATCAGGCCCTTCACGCCCTGCGTGATGAGGTTCTCGATCTGCGAGACCTGGGTCTCCGGGTCGTCCTCGCCGTAGACCAGTTTGGTCTTGTAGCCCTTGGCCTCCAGGTCCTTGACGACGTTGTTGCCGTCGTTGATCCAGCGCTCGGAGGACTTGGTCGGCATGGCGATGCCGATGGTGGCGCCCTTGGCGTCACCGGACTTCTCCTTGCTGCCGCCTTCGCTGTTCTGGCCGCAGGCGGTCAGGGCGAGCGCCAGCGAGGCGGCTCCGGCTATGGAGGCGAGTGCGGCTCTGCGGTTGCGCATGGGGATCAGTCCTTGTCGTTCTCGTCGTGGAGAGGAGCGGACGCTTCGACGGGGAAGCGGTGCAGCGTCCCCGGCAGCCGGGAGCCGAGCGGCGCCATGTCGCCGTCCGCGCCGTGCCGGGCGAGCAGGTCCAGGGCGAGCCGGCCGCGCCGCACCCGCTCCCGGGCGGTGTCCAGGGTCACGTCCCGCAGGTGCCGGCCCCACGGGTAGATGCCGGGCGCCTTGGACAGGCCGAACTTCAGGTAGAGCGGCGCGCCGCGCCGGATCAGCTCGGCGACCTCGTACATCCGGATGTAGCCGCCGAGGTCGTCCGGGGCCTCGATGTACATGTCCATCGGGGCGCCGGACACCCGGCGGATCTCCGTGAGGTGGTCCAGCGTCAGATCGCTGGGCACGTTGACGGAGTCGGCGCCGAGCCGCTCGTAGACGGCGTACGAGGCGGGGTTGACCGGGCCGATGAGTGCGGAGACCTTCAGCGTGGTGTCGGCCGGGATGATCCCCGCGCTGCGGGCCCGGTGCAGGGTCCACAGCACGCCCTCGTCGGCGACGAGCAGGCACTTGACGCCCAGTTCGGTGGCCCGGACGGCGTCCTCCACGCAGCCGGCGACCGCGTCGTGGCCCCGGGCGCGCAGCCCGGCCCCCCGCGAGTCGGAGCGTACCGAGCCGCCGATGTCCCAGGTGCCGCGCGGGCCGGTGAACAGGCACAGTTCGATGTCGCGCTCGCCGGCGGCCTCGACCATCTCGGTGATCTCGGCGTCGGTGAGCATCCACACGCCGCTGCCCTGGCTGATCCGGTGGATCGGCACGTCCAGGCGTGAGGCCTCCTTGAGGACGACCGCCAGCGCTTCGGGACCCTCGCACGAGGGGATCTCGGTGCGCCAGCGACCGCCGCCCGGGAAGGTGTGGACGGAGGCGTCGGCGGGGTCGAGGGCGGGCGCGCCCAGGCCGAGTGCGGCGAGCACCTGCTCGCCGGGCCTGCGGGCTGCCGGGGCGGAAGCGTCGGTCACAAGCTGTCCTTCGTGTTCGGTATATCGGACGAGGTTCGCGGCTCTGGGTAGCGAAAACGTGGGTGTACGCCGGTCAGGGCGACGTCAGGGCCCACCCTGACCGGCGTACGGTCAGGGGCGGAGCAGCACCTTGCCCACCGTGGGATCACCGGCCCCCACCAGCTCGATGGCGCGCGGGAACTCGGTCAGCGGCAGCTCGTGGGTGACCAGCGGCAGCGGGGTGAGCAGTCCGGCGCCGAACACCCGCACGGCGTGCGCCCAGGCGTCCGGCGGCGCCCCGAAGACGGTGTGCACCTCCAGCTGCCGCACGACCAGATCGGTCGGGTCGAGCCCGTCCGCGCCCGGCGCCGGGATCCCGGTGAGGACCAGGCGCCCGCCGCGCCGCAGCAGCGCGGCGGCGGTGCGCGCGGCGGACGCGGACCCGGCGGTCTCGATCACCACGTCGAAGCCGCCGGGCAGCTCCTGGTCCCTCAGCCGGAAGTCGCTCGCCCCGAACCGCCGGGCCAGCGCCCGACGGTCGTTCCGGGTGCCCACCACCAGCAGCTCGGCCGGCGAGACGGCCGCGAGGAACTGCACGGCGAACATCCCGAGGGTGCCGGTGCCGACCACCGCGACCCGCTCGCCCGGCAGGGCGCGGGCCTTGAGCGCGGCGGCGGCGATGCAGGCGGCCGGTTCCAGCAGCGCGGCGGCGGTGAGGTCGGCGTCGTCCGGCAGGACGTGCAGCAGCCGGGCGGGCAGGGTGAGGGTGGTCGCCATGGCGCCCGGCCGGGTGAACCCGGTCTCCTCGTACCCGGCCGTGCACAGCGTGGTCTCGCCCGCGTGACAGCGGTCGCACACCTGGCAGTTGCGGAAGCCCTCGCCGACCACCTTGCGGCCGGCCAGCGAGCCGGGCACCCCGGGGCCCACCGCCGACACGGTCCCCGACCACTCGTGCCCGGGGACCAGCGGGTACGTCACGTACCCCTCGGGCCGGTTGCCCTGGTACACCTCGCGGTCGCTGCCGCAGATGCCGACCGCGTGCACGGCCACCAGCGCCTCGCCGGGACCGGGCTCGCGCGGCGTGTGGGCCTCGATCCGGTGTGCGCCGGGCGCCTCGACGAGGACCTGGGAACTCACGCGCCGTCCTTGGGGTTGCGCTTCTCCCAGCCCTCGGCCCACAGGTCGAAGTGGGCCCGCTGCTGCGGGAACTCGGCCGCCGCGTCGACGTCCAGCTCGACGCCGAGACCGGGCGCGTCGGACAGGTGGAAGTAGCCGTCCACGACCTGCGGGGCGCCCTTGACCACCTTCTTGATCTCCGCGTCGGCGAAGTCGTTGAAGTGTTCGAGGATCTTGAAGTTCGGGGAGGTGAAGCCGACCTGGAGGGAGGCGGCGGTGAGCACGGAGCCGCCCACGTTGTGCGGGGCGACCAGCATGTAGTGGGTCTCGGCGGTGGCGGCGAGCTTGCGGGTCTCCCAGATGCCGCCGATGTGGCCGACGTCGGGCTGGATGATGTCCACGGCCTGGCTGTCGAACAGCTCGCGGAACTCGATGCGGTCGTGGATGCGCTCACCGGTGGCGACCGGGATGTCGACCTTGGCGGCGACCTTCTCCAGCGCCTTCAGGTTCTCCGGCGGCACCGGCTCCTCCAGCCAGGCCGGCTTGAACGGCGCCATCTCCTTCGCCAGCCGGACGGCGGTGGCGGGGGAGAAGCGGCCGTGCATCTCCAGCATCAGCTCCGCGTCCGGGCCGATGGCGTCCCGCACGGCCTCGATGAGCGAGACGGCGTACAGCGTCTCCCGGTGGTCCAGCTCGAAGTGGCCGGTGCCGAACGGGTCGATCTTCAGCGCCCGGTAACCGCGCTCCACGACCCCCTGGGCGGCCTTGTGGTACGCCTCCGGCGTCCGCTCGGTCGTGTACCACCCGTTGGCGTACGCCTTGACCTTGTCGGTGACCTTTCCGCCGAGCAGCTGCCACACCGGCACGCCCAGCGCCTTGCCCTTGATGTCCCAGCACGCCATCTCGACGACCGCGATGCCGGACATCACGATCTCGCCGGCGCGGCCGTAGTCGCCGTACTTCATACGGCGGACCAGGTCCTCGACGGCGAACGGATCCGACCCGAGGATGTGGTTGGCCTCGGCCTCCCGCAGATAGCCGATCAGCGCGTCGGTGTGACCGAGCATCCGGGTCTCGCCGACTCCCGTGATCCCCTCGTCGGTGTGCACCTGGACATAGGTCAGGTTGCGCCACGGCGTGCCGACCACGTGTGTGCTGATTCCGGTGATGCGCACGGCAGTTGCCCCTCAGCTGTTCGGTATTTCGTCGCACGTTCGAAATGCTGGCGTGACAGTAAGGACGGGGCGGTGGGGGTGTCAATGGGTCGAACAGGTAACGGTTTCGGCAAGGCTTTCGAGAACTGTTTCGCTCCCGCACGGAACCTTCACAGCCGCGCCTGGTACCCCGGCCCGCGCGGACTCTAGTCTTCCCGCGTCATGGACTACTGCCACCCCTGCCGGCGCCACCTGAACGGCGCCCTCGCCTGCCCCGGCTGCGGCACACCCGCCTCCGGCGAGCCGCCGCGGGCCACCGGGGGCGGGGCGGCGCCTTCGGGGCGTGGCGGTGTGCCCTCGGGAGGTGGCCCCGGCCCGGCCGGTGACGACTACGGAGCCCCCGGTGGCGACCGTGACGGCCAGGCGTCCGCCGGGACCGGGTACACGCCCGCGCGGCCCGCCCACGGCCCCGCCGACGCGGCCCGTGGACCGGCGGGGATCGACGGTGGATCGGCCGGGGCGGCCCGTGGACCGGCCGGGGCGGACCGTGGACCGGCGGGGATCGACCGTGAATCGGCCGGGGGCGGCCTTCGACCGGCCGGGGACAGCCGTCAACCGCCCGCGGAGTCCCGGCAGTTCGCCGGGGACGGTCACCTCCGACCCGCCGGCGACCACCTCATACCCGGCGCCGGCGCCCCCGCGTTCGCCGGCGACCGGTATCCGCCCGACGGGACGGGCGTTCTCCCCGATGGGGGTCTGCCCGCCGGGGAGGGGAATCCCGGCGAAGGCGGTGCCGGCGGCCGGGGTTCCGGCCGTGGGCGGGCCGCCGGCCGGGGTGGGGAGAGCCGGCGGGAGCGCAAGGCGGCCGGGCACCGGCGGCGCCGGCGGCGGGTGGCCGTGGTCGTCGCCGGGTTCCTGCTCGCGGCCGGCGGGCTCAGCCTCGCGGAGCTGGGTACGGACGCGCCCTTCTCGCCCTTCGCCGACGACCCCTCCGCCTCGGCCGGGGAGACCGAGGAGACGGACGGCGGCGCCGGTTCCGTCGCGCCGGACCGCACGGCCGAACCGGTCGGCGCGACCTCGGCCGCGCTCCCGGGCGCGGCCTCCGCCACACCGGGCGCCTCGGCCTCGGACGCCGCCGCCGGCTCCGCCTCCGCCTCGTCGTCCGCGCGGGACGAGGAGCGGGATGACGAGGACGACAAGGACGACGAGGATTCCGCTTCCGCCCCGTCGCGGGAGTCCGGCGAGCCGGGGCAGCCGGCCACTCCGGGTGCCTCGGATTCCGGTACGCCGGTCACGACCTCCGCCGCCCCGGCCCCCACCGCGCCCTCGGCCACCGCCTCCACCGCGGCCCCGACGACCTCCGCCCCCACCTCCCGGCCCTCGCCCATGAGGACCTGCAACCGCTTCCTGTGGTGGTGCGCCTGAGCACACCCGCGCCGCGAAAACGCCGCAGCCGCATCCCGGTCCCGGGATGCGGCTGCGGTCGTGGCCGGACGACGAGGGTCAGGCCAGCGTCACGGTGATGTTGCCGCGCGTCGCCTTGGAGTACGGGCACACCTGGTGCGCCTTCTCCACCAGGCTCTTCGCGGTCGCCGCGTCGACGTTCGGGATGTTCGCGGAGATCTCCACGATGATCCCGAACCCGTCGTCGTTCTTGCCGATACCGACCTTGGCGGTGACCGTCGACCCGGAGATGTCGGCGCCCTCCTCCCGGGCGACGACCCCCAGCGCCCCCTGGAAGCAGGCGCTGTACCCCGCGGCGAACAGCTGCTCCGGGTTGGTGCCGGCGCCGCTGCCGCCCATCTCCTTGGGCGGGTTGACGACCACGTCGAGCTTGCCGTCGTCGGTGGCGACCCGCCCGTCGCGGCCGTTCTCGGCGGTGGCGACGGCGGTGTACAGGACGTCGGACTGCGTGATGGGCATGCGGTTGTCTTCCTCCTCGGTCCGCGGCGACTCGCGCCCACGATCGCCACTGGATTTCGGAAAGAAGTTACCGCATAGCGAAAAAACCGGGAAGGCTAGAGCTTGACGACCATCTTGCCGATGTTGTCGCCGCGCAGCACCCCGAGGAACGCCTCCAGGGTGTTCTCGATGCCCTCGACCACGGTCTCGCGGTACTTCAGCGCGCCCGAGGCCACCCACGGGCCGACCTCCTGGACGAACTGCGGCTGGAGGTCGTAGTGGTCGCCGACGAGGAAGCCCTCGATCCGGCCGCGGGTCTGGATCAGCCGGGCCAGGTTCTTCGGGCCGGGCGCGGGCTCGGTGTTGTTGTAGACCGAGATCATGCCGCAGATCGCGATCCGGCCGCCCTGGTTGAGCGACCCGATGGCCGCCTCCAGGTGGTCCCCGCCCACGTTGTCGAAGTAGACGTCGACGCCGTCGGGCGCCGCCTCGCGCAGCTGCTCGGCGACCGGGCCGTTCTTGTAGTTGAACGCGGCGTCGAAGCCGTACTCGTCCACCAGCAGCTTGACCTTCTCGTCGGACCCGGCCGAGCCGATGACCCGGGAGGCGCCCTTCAGCCTGGCGAGCTGGCCCACCTGGCTGCCCACGGCGCCGGCCGCGCCCGACACGAACACGATGTCGCCCTCCTTGAAGGAGGCGGTGCGCAGCAGGCCGGCGTAGGCGGTCAGGCCGGTCATGCCGAGGACGCCGAGGTACGCCGACAGCGGCACGCCCTCGGTGCCGGCGTCGACCTTGACGGCGGGCACGGCCGTCGGCCCCACCTTGACGGCGTTCTTCGCGTCCACGACCGCGTACTCGCGCCAGCCGAAGAAGTGCAGCACGTGGTCGCCGGCCTCGATGCCCTCGGCCCTGGACTCGACCACCTCGCCGACCGCGCCGCCCTGCATGACCTTGCCCAGCTCGAAGGGGGCGGCGTACGACTTGGCCGCGCTCATCCTGCCGCGCATGTACGGGTCGACGGAGAGGTACTTGTTCCGCACCAGCACCTGGCCCTCACCCGGGGCCGGGACGGGCGACTCGACGAGCGCGAAGTCCTCGGGCTTCGGCCAGCCGACGGGACGGCTGAGGAGGTGCCATTCGCGATTGATCATGACGGAGCCTTTCAGGGTGGTACTTCACTACCTGAAACAACCATGCGTCTGAATATTTCATGATGTCAAGTAACCCGGTATCCTGGTGGGCATGTCCACCCCATCGCACGCCCGCCGCCCCGACCCCCTGACCATGGAGGTCGTCGAGCTGATCGGTGAGGTCGTCGCCCGTTTCTACGCGGACTACGAGGAGGCGGCGGGCGCGCACACCCTGACCGGCCCGCAGGCCCGGCTGCTCAGCCTGCTCTCCCTGGAGCCGCTGCCCATGCGCAAGCTGGCCCAGAAGCTCAAGTGCGAGCCGTCGAACGTGACCGGGATCGTGGACCGGCTGGAGTCCCGGGGGCTGGTGGAGCGCCGCCCCGACCCCGCCGACCGCCGGGTGAAGGTGGCCGCCGCCACCGAGCGGGGCCGCGAGGTGGCCCGGGACCTGCGCGAGGGCCTGCACTTCGCCCGCGAACCCCTGGCCGGCCTGTCCGAGGAGGAGCGCCGCTCCCTGCGCGACCTGCTGCACCGCATGCTCGGCGGCTGAGCCCCGCGGCCCCGGGCGGAGCCAGTAAAGTCCTCCGCATGCGCGATCTCGGGGTGGGTTTCGGTTATCTGCTGAAGGGCCAGCGGTGGGTGACCCGGCACGGGCGCCGGTACGGCTTCGGCCTGCTGCCCGGGCTGATCACACTGGTGCTGTACGCCGCAGCGCTGGTCGCGCTGGCCCTGTGGGGCGACGACGCCGTCGGCTGGGCCACTCCCTTCGCCGACGACTGGTCCAGCCCCTGGCAGGGCCTGTTCCGCGGCTTCCTGACGGCCGTCCTGTTCGCCCTCGGCCTGCTGCTGGCCGTGCTCACCTTCACCGCCGTCACCCTGCTGGTCGGCCAGCCCTTCTACGAGTCCCTCTCCGAGCAGGTCGACGCCGACCTCTCGCCCGACGGCACCGCCCCCGTCTCGGGCCGGCCGCTCTGGCGCGAGCTGTGGATCTCGGCCCGGGACAGCCTGCGCGTCCTGGTCCGGGCCGGGCTGTGGGGCGTCCTGCTCTTCGCCCTCGGGTTCCTGCCGTTCGTCGGGCAGACCGTCGTCCCGGTGATCGGCTTCTTCGTCACCGGCTTCTTCCTCACCGAGGAACTCGCGGCCGTCGCCCTGCAGCGCCGGGACGTCGACCTGCGCGCCCGGCTCGCCCTGCTGCGCTCCCGCAAGACGCTGGTCTGGGGCTTCGGCACGCCCCTGGGCCTGGCCTTCCTGGTTCCGGTCGTCGCGGTGTTCCTGATGCCGGGCGCGGTCGCGGGCGCCACGCTCCTCGCCCGTGACCTGCTGGGCGAGGAGAACGCCGGCGACGGCTCCGCCGCCCCGGACGGGCGGCCCGACACGGAGGACGTCATCTCGTGACCCAGTTACTCGCCGTCGCCGCCATCACGGTCCTCGCCGTGATCGCCCCCGGCGCCGACTTCGCGATGATCGTGCGCAACAGCTATCTGCACGGCCGCCGCACCGGCCTGCTCGCCGCCGTGGGCGTGGCGGCCGGCGTGCTGGTCCACGTCACCTACACCCTGCTGGGCGTCGGCCTGCTCATCGCCTCGTCCACCGCCGTCTTCACGGCCGTCAAGCTGATCGGCGCGGCCTACCTCGTCCACGTCGGCGTCCGCACCTTCCGCGCCCGCGGCGACGTCGAGGTGGACCTGGCGCACAAGACGGAACTGACCCCGTTCGCCGCCCTGCGCGCCGGCTTCCTCACCAACGTCCTCAACCCCAAGACGACCCTGTTCGTCGTCTCCACCTTCGCCCAGGTCGTCGGCCCCGGCACCCCGCTGTACCGGCAGGTGGGCTACGGCCTGTTCATGTCGCTGGCCCACCTCGGGTGGTTCGGCGTGGTCGCCGCGTTCTTCTCGCACGCGCGGATGCGCTCCGTGATGCTGCGCGGCCAGAGGATCCTCAACAAGGCGATCGGCACCGCCCTGGCCGGCCTCGGCGTCAGCCTCGCCCTGGCCCCCTCGCACTGACCGCCCCGCCCGCCGGCGAAGCGCGGGCGGATGTGAAGGGTTCGTACGGGATCGTCGCCGGCCGCCCGATCACCGGCCGCCGGCTCACCGCACCGATTAACGTCTGATCCGGGACACTCCCCGCACACCGCGGACAAAGTCCCCCGCGAACAGCCCCGGTCCGGGACCTGACCCCTGGACCGGGGCTCACCGCTCTCAGCCGCGCACCCCGAAGCCGTACACCGTCTCCGAGCGGTAGGTCTCGCCGGGGCGCAGGGTCGTGGTGGGGAAGTCGGGGCGGTTGGGGGAGTCCGGGAAGTGCTGGGTCTCCAGGGCCGTGCCCGCGTTCGGGGCGAACGGGCCGGACAGGTGGTCGCCGGTGTAGAGCTGGAGGCCCGGCTCGGTCGTGGCCACCGTCAGGGTGCGGCCGGAGAGGGGGTCGGACAGCTCCGCCACCTCCTCGGGCGCCTCGGTCACACCCTTGTCCAGCACGAAGTTGTGGTCGTAACCGACGCCGGCCGGGCGGGGCGCCCGGAAGTCGAAGCGGGTGCCCGACACGTCCGCCGGTGCCCCGGCGGGAATCAGGTCCGCGTCCACCGGCGTGTACCGGGACGCGGCCAGCCGCAGCTCGTGCCCGCCCGTCGCGCCCGAACCGGCACCGCCCAGGTTCCAGTACGCGTGGTGGGTCAGGTTCACCACCGTCGGCGCGTCGGTGACCGCCTCGTAGGCGATCCGCAGCGCTCCCGACGCGGTCAGCGTGTACGTCACCGTCACCGCCAGCCGCCCCGGGAAGCCCTCCTCGCCGTCCGGGCTGACCCGGCTGAGCCGCAGCCCGTGCTCCACCGGCGCCACCTCCCACACGCGCTTGTCGAAGCCCCGCTCCCCGCCGTGCAGGCAGTTGGCGCCCTCGTTGCGCGTCACCTCGTACGTCCGGCCGTCCAGCGGGAACCGGCCGCCCCCGATCCGGTTCGCGTACCGACCGATCACCGCGCCCAGATACGGCTCCGGGTGCCGCAGATAGCCGTCCAGGTCCGGGAAGCCCAGCACCACGTCGGCCGTCCGCCCCGCCCGGTCCGGGACCTCGACCGACTGCACGATCCCGCCGTACGACAGCACCCGCACCCGCACCCCGCCGCGCTCCAGCGTCCAGCGGCGCACCGGGGTGCCGTCGGAAAGTGTGCCGAAAAGTTCGTTCATGCGGGAAACCCTAGGTCACGGATTTCGCGCCGTGACCTTCCGGTACGCGATCTCCGCCAGCCGCGCCTGCCCGTCCTTGCTGGGGTGGAACCAGTCCCAGTGGCTGAGCTGGTCCGTGCCGAAGCGGTAGTCGTACACCGCGCCCCCGTCGAAGCGGCAGCGGCGGTCCTTGGCGCAGACCTCCTCCAGCACCTTGTTGTACTCCACCACCCGCCGCTGCACGGTGTCCCGGCGCAGCATCGCCGCGCTGGTCAGATCGTCCGCGTCGCCCAGCATCGACGGGCAGATGCCCAGCTTCCACACCTGCTTGCCCAGCACGTTCGACCGGCCCTCGGACCACAGCCGCTTGAGGTTCGGCACGCTCGACACGTACACCTGCGCCTTCGGCAGCGCCGAGCGCAGCGTGCGCATCGACTCCTCGAAGCCCGCGCGGAAGTCGGCCACCGACGTCATCGCCGACGCCGAGGCCCGGCAGGCGTCGTTCCCGCCGACCATCACCGTCACCAGCTCCGGACGGCGCGCCACCGCCTGCGCCATCTGCCCCGGCAGGTCGGCCATGCGGGCGCCGGTCACCGCGTAGTTCCAGCTGCGCTCCGCCGCCCCCCTCGTCCCCAGCAGCCGCACCGCGAGGCTCTCCACCCCGGCGTCGCTGCCCGTCGCCCACGACGCCTCCGGACAGTCCGACAGCACCGTGCACGCGTCGAACCCGCGGGTGATGGAATCGCCCACCGCCGCGACCGAGTCGGGGCTGCGGTCCCAGGCCGGCGGCCGGGCCGCGCGCGCCTTCGTGCCCTGGGGCGCCGGCGAACCGTCGCCCTGGCAGCCGGCGGCCCCCAGCACCACGGCCGCCACGACGGCGAGGGCGGCTTGCACACGGTGGCTTCGCTTCCGCATCCCTGCTGTTCCCCTCGCTCGACGGTCCGGCTCTCCGCTATGACAACGACTGAGGGTTCCCGGCCCGGCGCCCGGGAACGGCCGACCCCCGTACAAGCGTCCCCCTGGGTGAATGGCGGCGGTTTCCTGGCATCGGGACCGACGGTACGTCACACTCCTTGCCCCGCCGCAAGGTAGCCTCGCCATCAACGCGGCCGTCGTGCCACTGCCGCCCAGCCAGTCCGCAAGATGTCCCGCTCTGCCCGGAGGTTCCGGTGACGACACGTGGAGTTCTGTACGTGCACTCCGCGCCGCGCGCGCTGTGCCCGCACGTCGAGTGGGCCATCGCGGGGGTGCTCGGCACGCGCGTCAGCCTCGACTGGATCCGGCAGCCCGCGTCCCCCGGCACCTGGCGCTCGGAGTTCTCCTGGCAGGGCCAGGCCGGCACCGCCTCCAAACTCGCCTCCGCGCTGCGCGGCTGGCACCTGCTGCGCTTCGAGGTCACCGCCGAGCCCTGCCCGACCGCCGAGGGCGAGCGCTACAGCTGCACCCCCGACCTCGGCATCTTCCACGCCGTCACCGGCATCCACGGCGACATCCTGATCCCCGAGGACCGCCTGCGCGCCGCCCTGACCCGCTCCCAGCGCGGCGAGAGCGACCTGGAGGCCGAGATCGCCAAACTCCTGGGCAAGCCCTGGGACGACGAACTGGAGCCCTTCAGGTACGCGGGCGAGGGCGCCCCGGTCCGCTGGCTGCACCAGGTGGTGTGAACCTCCCCGGGCGGCACCGCTCCCGACGGCGAGGGCCCGGTCTCCCCACCAGGAGACCGGGCCCTTTCACGTCACGGCACTCAGACCGTGCGGAACGCCAGCACCACGTTGTGCCCGCCGAACCCGAACGAGTCGTTCAGCGCGGCGATCCGGCCCTCGGGCAGCGCCCGCGCCTCACCGCTCACGATGTCCGCGTTGACCTCGGGGTCGAGGTTGTCCAGGTTGATGGTCGGCGGAGCCGTGCGGTTCACCAGGGCCAGGATCGACGCGACGGTCTCCACACCACCGGCACCGCCGAGCAGATGACCGGTCATCGACTTGGTCGCGGAGACCGCCATGTGGTCGACGTCGTCGCCGAACACCTTGCGCAGCGCCTTGATCTCGGCCACGTCGCCCTGCGGCGTGGACGTGGCGTGCGCGTTGACGTGCACGATCTCGGCCGGCTTCAGGTCCGTGTTGTCCAGCAGGTTCTGCAGCGCGTGCGCGATCCCGTTGCCGGACGGCTCCGGCTGCGTGATGTGGTGGGCGTCGGCGGAGATGCCCTGCCCGACCGCCTCGGCGTAGATCCGGGCACCGCGCGCCTTCGCGTGCTCCTCGGACTCCAGCACGATCACACCGGCGCCCTCGCCGAGCACGAAGCCGTCGCGGCCGGCGTCGTAGGGACGCGAGGCGCCCTGCGGGTCGTCGTTGTTCTTGGACATCGCCATCATGTTGCCGAACGCGGCGATCGGCAGCGGGTGGATGGCGGCCTCGGTACCACCGGCCACGACCACGTCCGCACGCCCGGTGCGGATCATCTCGATCGCGTACCCGATGGCCTCCGCGCCCGAGGCGCAGGCCGAGACGGGGGTGTGCACACCGGCGCGGGCGCCCAGCTCGATCCCGACGTTGGCCGCCGGGGAGTTGGGCATCAGCATCGGCACGGTGTGCGGGGAGACGCGGCGTACGCCCTTCTCCTTGAGTACGTCGTACTGGTCCAGCAGGGTGGTCACGCCGCCGATGCCGGAGGCGATGACCGCACCGAGACGGTCGGGGTTCACGGACGAGTCCACCCCGGCCCTGGCGGTGAAACCGGCGTCCTTCCAGGCCTCCTGAGCGGCGATCAGCGCGAACTGCGCGGACCGGTCCAGCTTGCGGGCCTGCGGCCGGGGGATGATCTCGCCCGGCTCCACGGCGATCTGCGCGGCGATGCGGACCGGCAGCTGAGCCGCCCACTCCTGCTCCAGCGGACTGACACCGGACGTGCCGGCGACCAGGGCCTCCCAGGTCGAGGCTGCGTCGCCACCCAGCGGTGTGGTTGCGCCGATACCGGTGACGACCACGGTGCGATTGGTCGGGCTCACGGGAATTCTTTCTCCAACGGATACGGGGGAGGACTACCCCCGCCGGTGCGGGGATTACGGCGCCACCGCCGGGTGGCGGGGCCTTGCACGCGGCCTACGCGGTGGCTTTAGGCCTGGTGCTTGAGGATGTAGTCGGTCGCGTCGCCGACGGTCTTGAGGTTCTTGACGTCCTCGTCCGGGATCTTCACGTCGAAGCGCTCCTCGGCGGCGACGACGACCTCGACCATGGACAGCGAGTCGACGTCCAGGTCGTCGGTGAAGGACTTGTCCAGCTTGACGTCCTCGGTGGGGATCCCGGCGATCTCGTTCACGATCTCGGCGAGACCGGCGACGATCTCTTCCTGAGTGGCGGCCATGTCAGGCGCTCCTTCTTGATATTCCAGACGGGTTAACGGCATTTGTATCCATGCCGGACCGCATGATCCGGCACGGAGTGCCTAGGGGAGGGTAACGACCGTGGCGGCGTAGACGAGACCCGCCCCGAATCCGATGACGAGCGCGGTGTCGCCGCTCTTCGCCTCCCCGGTCGCCAGAAGCCGCTCCATCGCGAGCGGGATCGAGGCGGCCGAGGTGTTGCCGGTGGTGCGGATGTCACGGGCGACCGTGACGTGCTCCGGCAGCTTCAGCGTCTTCACCATCGAGTCGATGATCCGCACATTGGCCTGGTGCGGGATGAAGACGTCCAGGTCGTCCGCGGTGATTCCGGCCGCGTCCAGCGCCTGCTGGGCGACCTTCGCCATCTCGAACACGGCCCAGCGGAACACCGCCTGGCCCTCCTGCGTGATCGCAGGGAACTTGATGTTGCCCTCGCTGTCGACGGGCAGCTGCGACAGGTCGCCGATCCGGAAGCGGTCCCAGGAGACGGTCTGCTTGATCGTCTCGGCCTTGTCGCCCTCGGAGCCCCACACGGTCGGGCCGATGGCCGGCTCCTTGGAGGGGCCGACGACGACCGCGCCGGCGCCGTCGCCGAACAGGAAGGCGGTGGCCCGGTCCTCCAGGTCGGTGAGGTCGCTCAGCCGCTCCACGCCGATCACCAGCACGTGCTCGGCGGAACCTTCCACCACCATGCCCTTGGCGAGGGTGAGGCCGTAGCCGAAGCCCGCGCAGCCGGCCGAGATGTCGAAGGCGGCGGCCTTGTCGGTGCCGAGCTTGTCGGCGATCTCGGTGGCGATGGCCGGGGTCTGGCTGAAGTGCGAGACGGTGGAGACGACCACCGCGCCGATCTGCCCGGCGTCGATGCCGGCGTCCGCGATCGCCTTCCCGGAGGCCTCGATGGCCATCGCGGCCACGGTCTCCTCGGGACCGGCCCAGTGCCGGGTCTCGATGCCGGAGCGGGAGCGGATCCACTCGTCGGACGAGTCGATCTTCTCCAGGATCACTTCGTTCGGCACCACCCGGGTCGGCCGGTAGCCGCCGACGCCGAGGATGCGCGCGTACGGGGCGCCCTTGCTGGGTTTGATCTTCGCCATGTACGGCTCCTTAGGCGCCGGCGTGCTCTGCGCACAGAGCCCGGGCCGCTTCGAGGTCGTCGGGGGTCTTCAGCGCCAGCGTCGCGACACCGGGCAGCGCCCGCTTGGCCAGGCCGGTCAGCGTGCCGCCGGGGCACACCTCGACGATCGCCGTGACGCCCAGCTCCTTGAAGGTCTCCATGCACAGGTCCCAGCGGACCGGGTTGGCGACCTGCCCGACCAGCCGCTGGAGCACCTCGGCGCCGGAGGCGACGGGGCGGCCGTCCTTGTTGGAGACGTAGGTCACCTTCGGGTCGGCCGGCGCCAGCTCGGCCGCGGCCTTCTCCAGCGTCGCCACGGCCGGGGCCATGTGGTGGGTGTGGAAGGCGCCGGCCACCTTCAGCGCGACGACCTTGCGGACGCCCTCGGGCTTGTCCTCGGTCAGCGCGGCCAGCTGCTCCAGCGTGCCCGCGGCGACGATCTGGCCCGCGCCGTTGATGTTCGCCGGGGTCAGGCCCAGCTTCTCCAGGTGCGGGACGGTGACGGCGGGGTCACCGCCGAGCAGCGCCGCCATGCCGGTCTCGGTGACCGCGGCGGCGTCGGCCATGGCCAGACCCCGCTTGCGGACGAGACCGAGGGCGTCCGTGTCGTCCAGGACGCCGGCGAAGGCCGCGGCGGTGATCTCGCCGACGCTGTGGCCCGCGACCGCGCCCGGCGCGATCTCGGAGATGTCACCGAGTGCCGCGGCCGACAGCAGACCCGCGGCGACCAGCAGCGGCTGCGCCACCGCGGTGTCGCGGATGGCGTCGGCGTCGGCCTCGGTGCCGTAGTGGGCGAGGTCCAGTCCGATGGCGTCCGACCAGGCGGCCACGCGGTCCGCGGCACCGGGCAGGTCGAGCCAGGGAGTCAGGAAGCCGGGCGTCTGGGCGCCCTGGCCGGGAGCGACGAGTACGAGCACTCTCACACTCTCTCTTGGGGACGGCCGGGGCCGCCCGTGGGGACAGGGACGAAGAACACGAAGGGCTTTTGTAGAGCCCCGACAAAACCTTATGTCTGGGGTTCACCATCGGCCAGACGCCCCAGGATGAGCGCGATCCGTAGTGTGAACGCGGATCTTACATCCGAGGGGGACCAGCCGGTGACGTCAGTCACACGTCGGAGCCGGTAGCGCACGGTGTTCGGGTGAACGAAGAGCATTCTCGCCGCGCCTTCGAGACTGCTGGCCTGCTCCAGGTAGACACTCAGCGTTTCCAGCAGCGCCGAGCCCGCCTCCTCCAGCGGTCTGTAGATCTCCTCCACCAGCTGCTCGCGGGCGCTCGGATCGCCCGCGATGGCGCGCTCCGGGAGGAGGTCGTCGGCGAGCACCGGCCGCGGCGCGTCCTGCCAGGCGAAGCAGGCCTTCAGTCCGGCGGCGGCGGCCTGCGCGGACCGGGTGGCGGCGAGCAGATCGGAGACGACGGGACCGGCCACGACCGGTCCGGCGGCGAACGGCCCGATCAGCGAGCGGGCGACGGCCAGCGGATTGTCGCTGCCGCCCGCGATGACCACGAGCCGGTCGCCGAGCACCCCGGTCAGCACCTGGAGCTTGGCGTGCCGGGCGGCCCGCCGGATGGCCTCCACGGTCAGCTCGCTGTCCCCGTCGGGCGCCGTCCCGAGCACCACGCACACGTGTTCCGGCGAGTTCCAGCCGAGCGCGGCGGCCCGGCTGACGGCGCCCTCGTCGGCCTCCCCGCTGAGCACGGCGTTCACCACCAGCGACTCCAGCCGCGCGTCCCAGGCACCGCGTGCCTCGGCGGCCTGGGCGTACACCTGGGCGGTGGCGAAGGCGATCTCCCGGGCGTACACGAGCAGCGCCTCGCGCAGCACGCTCTCGTCGCCCGGGGCGGCCACCTCGTCGATGGCCGATTCCATGACCTCGATGGTGGTGCGCACCATCTCCACGGTCTGCCGCAGGGTGATGGCCCGGGTCAGCTCGCGGGGCGCGGTCCCGAAGACGTCGGTGGAGATGGCCTGCGGGGCGTCCGGGCGCCGGAACCACTCGGTGAAGGCCGCGATGCCCGCCTGGGCGACCAGCCCGATCCAGGAACGGTTCTCCGGCGGCATGGCCCGGTACCACGGCAGGGTCTCGTCCATCCGCGCGATGGCCTGCGCGGCGAGACTTCCGGAGGACTTCTCCAGCCGCTTCAGGGTCGCGGCGTGCGCGTGGACGTGACGGGCTGCGGGGTCACCGTGGTGGGATTCGGGTTCGGGCACGGGGACAAGACTGCCTTATCGGGACGGGGCCCCGCGCCGCCGGGGGGCGGTCCCCGGCGGCCCGGCCCGCGGCCCGCGCGCCCGGCGGCGCTACCGTGGGGGCCGTGACGACGGACGTACGCCGCGCCGGTGAGCGCTATCGCGGAGGGGACCCGGAGGCCGGGATCGACACCCGGCACGCCTTCTCCTTCGGACCGCACTACGACCCCGACAACCTGCGGTTCGGCGCGCTGATCGCCTGCAACGAGGAGCGGCTCGCCCCGGGCGCCGGCTTCGGCGAGCACCCGCACAGCCACACCGAGATCGTCACCTGGGTCGTCGAGGGCGAGCTGACCCACCGCGACTCGGCGGGCCACGAGACGACGGTGCGCGCCGGGCAGGTGCAGCACCTCGGCGCCGCCGCGGGGGTGCGGCACGTGGAGCGCAACGACGGCCCGGTCCCGCTGACCTTCCTCCAGATGTGGCTGACCCCCCGGGAACCCGGCGGCACCCCGTCCTACACCCTCGTCCCGGCCGGCGCGGGCCCCCTCGTGTACCCGGTCCCGGCCGCGGGCGCGGTGCTGCACGTACGGCGGCTGGAGCCGGGGGAGCGGACGGCGGTGCCGGACGCGCCGCGGGTGTACGTCCACGTGGCGCGCGGCGCGGTCCGGCTGGACGGGGAGGAGCTCGGCCCCGGCGACGCGGCGCGGATCACCGGTGCCGGGGGGCTCCAGGCGCTGGCGTCGGCCCCGTCGGACCTGCTGCTGTGGGAGCTGGCGCCGTAGCCCCGCCGGTCCCCGTCAGCCGCGCAGTTCCGCCAGCACCGCGTCCGTGAGGGCCGGCCACGCCTCGATGGCCCAGGGGCCGAACGCGCGGTCGGTCAGGGCGATCCCGGCCGCCCCGGCGTCGGGGTCGATCCACAGGAACGTGCCGGACTGCCCGAAGTGCCCGAAGGTGCGCGGGGAGGACGCGGCGCCCGTCCAGTGCGGGGACTTGCCGTCGCGGATCTCGAAGCCCAGCCCCCAGTCGTTGGGGTTCTGGTGCCCGTACCCCGGCAGGACGCCCTTGGTCCCCGGGTACTGCACGGTCATCGCCGCCGCCACCGTCCGCGGGTCCAGCAGCCGGGGCGCCTGCACCTCCGCCGCGAACCGCAGCAGGTCCTCGACCGTCGACACCCCGTCCTTCGCCGGCGAGCCCTCCAGCGACGTGGCCGTCATGCCCAGCGGCTCCAGCACGGCCTGGCGCAGATACTCCGCGAACGGCATGCCGGCGGCCTTGGCGATGTGGTCACCGAGCTGCTCGAACCCGGCGTTGGAGTACAGCCGCCGCTCCCCGGGCGGGGCCGTCACCCGGTGCTCGTCGAAGGCCAGACCCGAGGTGTGCGCGAGCAGGTGACGGACCGTCGCCCCGGGCGGACCGGCCGGCTCGTCCAGCTCGATCGCGCCCTCCTCGTAGGCGACGAGCGCCGCGTAGGCCGCGAGCGGCTTGGTGACGGAGGCCAGCGGGAAGCGGTGCCCGACGGGACCGTGCGTCCCGGGGACGCTCCCGTCGGCTCGGACGACTCCCGCCGCGGCGGTGGGGACGGGCCAGTTCTCGATCAGCGCCAGGCTCTGCAACGACATGCGTCCGAGCCTATGCGGCGCGCGGCGGCGACCGCGCCGACGGGTCCGGATCCGGATCCCGTCCGGAGCCCGGCGAGGCGTACCGCGTCTCGGCCTTTGGCGAGCCGGTGAGCGGCCCGTGTCCGGCACCGCGTGCCCGGCCGCCGCCACCGGGCCGGGTCCCCGGTGTTTCTCACCGGACCGGCTTGCTTCGAGTGCACTCCAACGCCATAGCGTGGGGGCATGACGGTGATGCAGACCACGCCAGCGGCCACCGGGCACGCCACCCCCGCCGACATCTGCTCCGCCCCTCCCCGGCGCCACCCCCGCCCCGACGGCCAGGACCGCTACACGATCAGCGAGGTCGTCGCGTTCACCGGGCTGACCGCGCACACCCTGCGCTGGTACGAGCGGATCGGGCTGATGCCGCACGTCGACCGCTCGCACACCGGCCAGCGCCGCTACAGCAACCGCGACCTGGACTGGCTGGACTTCGTGACCAAGCTCCGGCTGACCGGCATGCCGGTGGCGGACATGGTGCGGTACGCGGAACTGGTCCGCCGGGGCGAGGACACGTACGCGGAGCGGCAGGCCCTGCTGGAGTCGACCCGCCGGGACGTCCTGAACAGGATCGCCGAGCTGCGGGACACGCTCGCCGTACTCGACCGCAAGATCAGCTTCTACGCGACGGAGGGAACCCCTCGATGACCGACGCCAGGATTCCGACGGTACGGCTCGGCGCGGACGGACCGGAGGTGGGCGTACAGGGCCTGGGCTGCATGGGCATGAACTTCGGCTACGGCCCGACGGACGCCGGGCAGGCCCGCGCCGCGCTGGACCGGGCGCTGGAGCTGGGCGTCACGCTGTACGACACGGCGGACGCCTACGGCGACGGGGAGAACGAGCGGTTCCTCTCCCCCTTCTTCCAGGCGCACCGGGACGAGGTGGTCATCGCCACCAAGTTCGCCCTGTCGATCCCGCCGGACGACCCCACCAAGCGGATCATCCGCAACGACGCCCCGTACATCCGCCAGGCGGTCGAGGCCAGCCTGAAGCGGCTGGACGTCGACGTGATCGACCTCTACTACATGCACCGCCGCGATGTGAACGTCCCCATCGAGGAGACCGTCGGCACGATGGCGGAGCTGGTCCGCGAGGGCAAGGTCAAGCACCTCGGGCTGAGCGAGGTCACCGCGGACGAGCTGCGCGCCGCCCACGCCGTGCATCCGATCGCGGCCGTGCAGTCGGAGTGGTCCCTGTTCAGCCGGGACATCGAGGTCCGGGTCGTACCGGCCGCGCGGGACCTGGGCGTGGCCCTGGTGCCGTACTCGCCGCTCGGCCGCGGCTTCCTCACCGGCTCCTTCACCAACGCCGAGCAGGACCTCACGTCCGACGACTTCCGCCGCCAGCACCCCCGCTTCACCGGTGCCAACGCGTCCGCCAACGCGGCCCTGCTGGAGCCGATCCGCGCGATCGCCGAGGCCCGCGGCGCCACGCTCGGCCAGATCGCCCTGGCCTGGGCGCAGCAGCGGGCGTCGGTCGCCGGGCTGACCGTGGTGCCGATCCCGGGCACCCGCAAGCCGGGCCGGGTGGAGGAGAACGTGGCGGCGACCCGCATCACCCTGACGGAAGAGGAGCTGACCGCCCTGGAGCCGATCGCCGGCCGGGTGGCCGGCGACCGCTACCCGGACATGCGGTTCGCCTCGGCGGGCCGGGAGTGACCCCACCCGCCCGCACCGGCCGCCCGGCGGCATAACCCCCGCCTGCACGCCCACCCGGGCCGGCCGGTCCACCCGGTCGCCCGCTCGGGTCGGCCGGTTCGTCCGGGTACGGCGGCCGGCCCGCCCGGTCGCCCGCTCGGGTCGGCCCGTTTGCCCGGTCGCCGGGCGACTGGCCGGTTCGCCCGGGCACGTCGGCCGGGCCGGTCGTGCCGGGTGGTTACAGCTCTGCCAGCAGTTCCGCCTTCTTGCTGGAGAATTCCTCGTCGGTGACCAGCCCGGCCTGGTGCAGTTCCCCGAGGTGCCGGATCCGTTCGGCGATGTCGGCGGGATCGCGCCGGGCCGGGGCCGGTATCGAGGGCACCGGCCCCCGGGCGCGCACGGCGGCGAGCACCGCCGCGGCGAACGGCAGCGACTCGTGCACCGGGCCGTAGCCCAGCCCGAAGACGACGGCCGCCGGATCCTGGTCGGGCTGCGCGGGCGCCGCCGTGCCGTCCGACCGCCTGATCAGCCGCAGGTGTCCCTCGAAGACCTCCGGCGACCGCCACTCCACCCCGCTCAGCTCGGTCACCGCGAAGCTCTGGTCGCCGGCCTTCCACTTCGCCGAGGACGCCCCGGTCCAGGACCAGCGGAACTGCACGGACGTCCCGTCGAAGGACGCCTTGCCGTCGTACGCCTTGAACTGGAGCGGTGCCCCGGGCGCCGCGACCAGGTGCCGGTCGGCCGGACCGGGCTCGGTGAGCAGCCCCTTCAGCTCGTCGGCGTAGTACTCCGCGAGGGTCTCCCGCTCGGCCGGCAGCACCAGCCGGTACGGGTCGGCGCCCTCCTTCAACTGCCCGTCGGCCGCCTCCATCAGCGGATCGGCGCCGGGGCGCGGCCGCAGGCGCAGGACGACCGTCCCCCGCCTGCCCGGCCCGAGGGCCACGCCCTCGACCGCGGCCAGCGGGATCCGGCGCTCGCCCAGCGCCTGGAACAGCTTCGGTGTCCGAATCCCCCGTTCGTAACGGATGAGCACGGAGTCGGACTCGAACTCCCAGACGGCATGAAATCCCGCCAGTACGTCACCCATGCGGCTCATCGTATGCGGCACGTGTCCCTCCGTCGCCACCCGCGCAGACCGCACTTCCTGCTGTTTCTACGCGCGTTGGGCCGTCGGCGTGCCGGACAGACCGGACCGGCACGCATCATCCTCCCGTGCGCACGTCACCTCGCTGTACGCGCCCACCCCGACGGCGGCCAGATTGCGCAGGCTGTCCGTGCCCGGCTGGAAGTAACCGCTGTGCCCCTCGGCGTCCCGGGCCGACAGCACCCGCGCCCCGAACCCCGCGGACACCGGGTCGGCACCGTGGCCGAGGCCGCCCAGTTCCAGATAGGGCACGTCGCGCACCCAGTCGCTGGCGTCCCGCATCGCCCACACCCGGGCCGTCGTGCCGAGGCCGGCGGCGCCGGCGGCCCGCATGCCGGGGCTCGCGGCCACCGCTATGTCGGCGACCCGGCGGGGCATGCCGCGCGCGGCGACCCCGCAGAGCACCGAGCCGTAGCTGTGACAGAACATCGACACCGGGGCCCGGCCGGGCAGCGCGCGCAGCAGCGCGTTCAGCCGTACGGCGCCCTCCTCGGCGCGCAGTCCGGTGGCCGCGTCCACCCCGAGTCCGTCGGGCGAGGTGTAGTCGGCCCAGGCGATCACGGCCGTGCGGGTCGCGGGGCGCACCGCCCGTTCGGCCGCGTACAGCGCCTTGGCCATGCCGACCGGGGCGCTGTAGGGGCGGTTGGTCCGCTGGAAGGTGAGCAGGTCGGTGTCGACGCCGGGGACGACGACCGAGATCCGCCGCGCCGAGGCGAGGTCGCCGAACACCTCGGCGACCCGGCCCGAGCCCTCGGGGTCGAAGGCCAGGATCTGCCGGCCCCCGCTCAGCAGGGATTCGTAGCGGTGCATCCGCCGGCCCGCGTCCTGCTGGCCGGCCGTGCTGAGCCGGCTGTCGTGCATGCGCCCGCGCTCGCTCTCGCGCGCCTGCTCCAGCGCGAGGTGGTTGGCGCGGTAGCGCAGCGACGCCGGGGCGCCGTTCATGTTGCCGACCGCGAGCGGATAGCGGCGGACCAGCCGGTCACGGTCGGCCGGGGTGAGCGAGCCGAAGAACCGGGCGAGCCGGGCCGGGGCGGCCTCGGGGTCCGGCAGCTTCCGTCCGTGCAGGTGGCCGTGGTGCCACTGGGCGAGCGAGGTCGCGAGCGCCGACGACTCCCGGTGGGTGCGCAGGGCGGTCCAGCCGGTGGTCGCGAGCATCACGAACACGACGGCCAGCGCCGGCAGGGCGCGCCAGAGGTTGAGGTGCGGGGAGGTGTCGAAGGAAGTCACTGGGAGGACACACTAGGAGAGCGAGCGGGTCTCGGGGTAACCGAGTGACGGGGATCACGTTTCGGCGGTCGGCGGTCACGGAGCGGGCGTTCTGCCAACGATCTCAGGCGGTCCGCCAGTTTCCCGTCAGCGCCGAACCCACCTGATCGAGGTACGACGTGGTGAGCGTCCGGATCACCTCGGGCCCGGAGTCCTCGCCCGTGCACCACTGCCGCTCGGTGACCCGCATCACCCCGCCGAACACGGCCACCGCCAGCCGGGGCCGGGGGTCGGTGTCCACGTCGACGCCCTCCCGCTCGGCCAGCACCCGGGCGAGGGCCTCCTCCGTCGCGGCCAGCCGGCGCAGCCGGGCGGCGAGCAGCGCGGGCTCGGCCTCGATCGTCCGGTACATGCTCAGGTGCAGTTCGACCGGCACGACCGACTCGACGGTCTCGCGCATCTCGTCCCAGCTCTCCAGGAACGCCTGGCGCAGGGCCCGTATCGGCGCCTCGTGCGGCGGGCGGGTCCGTACGGCCGCCACGAACGCCGCCTCCGCCATGTCCTGCACCGCGAAGGCCACGTCCTCCTTGCCCGCGAAGTAGCGGAAGAAGGTGCGCTGCGAGACGTCGACGGCCTCGGCGATCTCGTCGACGGTCGTCCGTTCGTACCCCTGCGTGGTGAACAGTTCGAGAGCGGCCCGCAGCAGCGATTCCCGTGTACGCCGCTTCTTGCGCTCGCGCAGCGTCTCCATTGGCCTCTCTCCCGGTGAACGAGGGCGGAACGTCCGTCCGGCCCGGTCTGACCCCCATTTTTCGTGTCAGTAACCGACTAGTGATTTGGTTTGTCAACTGTCAGTGGCTGTCACTAACCTGAGTGTATGACTAGTCAGACCACCGTCGACGCGACGGGACCGGGGGACCGGACGCCGGCCGCCCCGTCCGGGCCGCAGCCGGCCGCGGGCCTGCGCGGCCACCCGTGGCTCACGCTGATCACCGTCGCCGTAGGGGTCATGATGGTGGCCCTCGACGGCACCATCGTGGCCATCGCGAACCCGGCCATCGGCAAGGACCTGCACGCCAGCTGGGCCCAGCTCCAGTGGATCACCAACGCCTACTTCCTGGCGCTCGCGGTCTCCCTGATCACCGCCGGCAAGCTGGGCGACCGCTTCGGCCACCGGCAGACGTTCCTGATCGGCGTCGCCGGCTTCGCCGCCGCCTCCGGTGCCATCGGGCTGTCGGACAGCATCGCCGCGGTCGTCACCTTCCGTGTCTTCCAGGGTCTGTTCGGCGCGCTGCTGATGCCGGCCGCGCTCGGCCTGCTGCGGGCGACCTTCCCGGCCGAGAAGCTCAACATGGCGATCGGCATCTGGGGCATGGTGATCGGCGCCTCCACCGCGGGCGGCCCGATCCTCGGCGGTGTCCTCGTCGAGCACGTCAACTGGCAGTCGGTGTTCTTCATCAACGTGCCGGTCGGCGCCCTCGCCCTCGTGCTGGGCTCGCTGATCCTGCTCGACCACCGCGCCGAGAACGCCCCGCGCTCCTTCGACATCCTGGGCATCGCCCTGCTGTCGGGCGCGATGTTCTGCCTGGTCTGGGCCCTGATCAAGGCCCCGGCCTGGGGCTGGGGCGACGGCAAGACCTGGCTGTTCCTCATCGCCTCGGTCGTCGGCTTCGCCCTGTTCGCCCTCTGGGAGAAGCGGGTGCGCGAGCCGCTGATCCCGCTGGCGCTGTTCCGCTCGGTCGCGCTGTCCGCCGGTGTGGTGCTGATGGTCCTGATGGCCATCGCGTTCATGGGCGGCCTGTTCTTCGTCACCTTCTACCTGCAGAACGTCCACGGCATGAGCCCGATCGACGCGGGTCTGCACCTGCTGCCGCTGACCGGCATGATGATCGTCGGCTCCCCGCTGGCCGGTGCCCTCATCACCAAGGCCGGTCCGCGGATACCGCTGGCGGGCGGCATGGCCGTCACCGCGATCGCCATGTACGGCATGTCCACGCTGGAGGAGAACACCGGCAGCGGCCTGATGTCCGTCTGGTTCGCCCTGCTCGGCCTCGGCCTCGCCCCGGTCATGGTCGGCGCCACGGAGGTCATCGTCGGCAACGCCCCGATGGAGCTGTCCGGCGTCGCGGGCGGTCTCCAGCAGGCGGCCATGCAGATCGGCGGCAGCCTCGGCACGGCCGTGCTGGGCGCGGTGATGGCCTCCAAGGTCGACCACACCCTCGCCGGCAACTGGGCGGACGCCGGGCTGCCGGAGCTGCCCCCGCAGCAACTGCACCAGGCGGCCGAGGCGGTGCAGCAGGGTGTCGCGCCGGTGGCCAAGGACACCCCGGCCCCCATCGCCGAGAAGATCACCGAGGTGGCCCACCACACCTTCATCGACGGCATGAGCCTCGCCTCCCTCGTGGCGGCGGGCGTGGCCGCGATCGCCGTCCTCGTCGCGCTGCTCACCAAGCGCGGCACGAACGCGGAGGCGGGCGCGGGCGTGGGCCACATCTGACGGCCCTCCCGGCGGAGTTCGCCCATCAGGGTGACTCCCCTCAAGATCGCTGGCTCTCGGCGCGCGCCGCAGGTCACAGTGGGTCAACTCCTCCGCAGCGCATAGGAGGACCACGGGGCCGCGGCGCGCGCTGTCGGAGGGGGACAGCGCGTCCGGTCTGCTCCGGCGGAACCGGGGTACCCGCACCGTGAAGCCGAACTGTCCATATGCCTCAGGGAGTTGATGATGGCAGGTTTCGGGCATGGAACACGCGGGTTCCCCCGGTCGCGAGGCCGGACGTGGCAGCGCACCGGGCCGGACCGCGCGACGCTCGGGATCATCGGCGCGATCTGCGCGGTGGCCGGCTTCTTCGCGCTGGGCATCGTCCTCGGCCCCGTCGCGATCTTCTGCGGCTGGCAGTCGATGGGCCGCAGCTGGTTGGGCGAACGCAATGTGCCGGCGCTGGTGGCCCTGATCCTGGGCGCGATCGACACCCTGCTCGCCGTCATCGCTCTCGCCGGCGCGGCGACCTGGGGCAACGGCCTCCTCTAGGCCGACCGGCCTAAGGGGCCGATGGTCCGTTGCCGGGCGCGGGTTCGCTGTGGCTCGTCGCGCAGCCGCCCGCGCCCCTTCGGGGTGCCGCCGTCTGCGTCAGCCGCGCGACCTCGGCGCGCAGCAGCCGCACCTCCTCGGCGAGGGAGGCGATCGCCTCCGTCTGCCGGCGCTCCTCCACGTCGTCCTTCTCGAAGCGGGAGATGAACCAGGCGGCGATGTTCGCGGTGACGACACCGAGCAGGGCGATCCCGGAGAGCATCAGCCCGACCGCGATCACCCGCCCGAGCCCCGTCGTCGGCGCGTGGTCCCCGTACCCCACGGTCGTCATCGTCGTGAACGACCACCACACCGCGTCACCCAGCGTCCGGATGTTCCCGTGCGGCGCCTCCCGTTCCACGGACAGCACCGCCAGCGAGCCGAACATCAGCAGGCCGATGACGGCCCCGACGACATACGTGGTCAGCCGGATCTGCGGGGCCATCCGGGCCCGCCGGCCCACCAGCAGCAGTGTCGACACCAGCCGCAGCAGCCGCAGCGGTTGCAGCAGCGGCAGCACGACCGCGCACAGGTCGAGCCAGTGGCGCCGGACGAACACCCCCCGGTGCGGGGCGAGCGCCAGCCGGACCAGGTAGTCCAGGGCGAACGCCCCCCACACCACCCACTCGACCCCCGTGCACAAGGCCGTCAGCGAGCGCCCGGCGGAGGCGTCCACGATGGGCACCGCGTAAGCGACGGCGAAGGCCACCGCGAGCGCCAACAGCGGCCGTTCGCCGTACCGCTCCCACCGCGCCTGCGCGGACA
Organism: Streptomyces sp. NPDC104831; assembly: GCF_055583025.1. Classification (NCBI taxonomy): domain Bacteria; kingdom Bacillati; phylum Actinomycetota; class Actinomycetes; order Kitasatosporales; family Streptomycetaceae; genus Streptomyces; species Streptomyces sp. NPDC104831. The sequence goes on along the minus strand of NZ_JBVJOT010000002.1, from coordinate 41,798 downwards.
GTTGCTCCATGGCGCAATCGTAAAGAAACCGTAAGCCCGGCGCCCCGACCGGGGCGCGGGGACCGCGCGGCCGGCCGGCCACCGGCCGGCGGACGCGCGGCGGCCCTCACGCCCCTTGCCGGCCGGGGCCGGGCGCGGCGGCTACGCGTCGCCCCCGGCCGCCCCCGGGTCCGCCGCCCTGACGTCCAGCAGCTGGTACCGGTCGATGGCCTGCTTCAGCACGGACCGGTCGACCTTCCCCGCCCGCGCCAGCTCCGTCAGCACCGCCACCACGATCGACTGGGCGTCGATGTGGAAGAAGCGGCGCGCGGCGCCCCGGGTGTCGGCGAAGCCGAACCCGTCGGCGCCCAGGGACTGGTACGTGCCGGGGACCCAGCGCGCGATCTGGTCCGGAACCGATCGCATCCAGTCGGACACGGCCACGAACGGACCCTCGGCGCCGCCGAGCTTGCGCGTCACGAAGGGCACCCGCTGCTCCTCCTCGGGGTGGAGCAGGTTGTGCTCCTCGCAGGCCACGGCCTCGCGGCGCAGCTCGTTCCAGGAGGTCGCGGACCACACGTCCGCCCGGACGTTCCACTCCTCGGCCAGGATCCGCTGGGCCTCAAGGGCCCACGGGACCGCCACGCCCGACGCCATGATCTGCACCGGGATCGCGCCGCCGGTGGCCTCGCCGATCTTGTGGATGCCCTTGACGATTCCCTCGACGTCCACGTTCGGCGGCTCGGCCGGGTGCCGGATGGGCTCGTTGTAGACGGTGAGGTAGTAGAAGACGTCCTCGCCGTGCGGGTGCTCGGGCGAGCCGCCGTACATCCGGCGCAGGCCGTCCTGGACGATGTGTGCGATCTCGTAGGCGTACGCCGGGTCGTAGGCCACGCACGCCGGGTTGGTGGAGGCCAGCAGCTGGGAGTGGCCGTCCGCGTGCTGGAGGCCCTCGCCGGTCAGGGTCGTCCGGCCGGCGGTCGCGCCCAGGACGAAACCGCGCGCCAACTGGTCGGCCATCTGCCAGAACTGGTCGCCGGTGCGCTGGAAGCCGAACATCGAGTAGAAGACGTACACCGGGATCAGCGGCTCGCCGTGCGTGGCGTACGCCGAGCCCGCCGCCGTCAGCGAGGCCGTGCAGCCCGCCTCGGAGATGCCGTCGTGCAGCATCTGGCCGGTCGGCGACTCCTTGTAGGCCAGGAGGAGTTCCCGGTCCACGGACTCGTACTGCTGGCCCAGCGGGTTGTAGATCTTCGCACTCGGGAAGAAGGAGTCCATGCCGAACGTGCGGTACTCGTCCGGCGCGATCAGCACGAACCGCTTGCCGATCTCCTTGTCCCGCATGAGGTCCTTCAGGAGCCGGACGAAGGCCATGGTCGTCGCGATGGACTGCTGACCCGTGCCCTTCTTCACGGTCGCGTACGCCTTGTCGTCCGGCAGGGCGAGCGGCTTGGAGCGCACGACGCGCGTCGGGACGTAACCGCCGAGGGACCGGCGGCGGTCGTGCATGTACTGGATCTCCTCCGAGTCCGGGCCCGGGTGGTAGTACGGCGGCGGGCCGGACTCCAGCTCCTGGTCGGAGATCGGCAGGTGCAGCCGGTCCCGGAAGCGCTTGAGGTCGTCGACCGTCAGCTTCTTCATCTGGTGCGTGGCGTTGCGGCCCTCGAAGTTCGGGCCCAGCGTCCAGCCCTTGACCGTCTTGGCCAGAATGACCGTCGGCTGGCCCTTGTGCTCCTTGGCCGCCTTGAACGCCGCGTAGATCTTGCGGTGGTCGTGACCGCCGCGCCCCAGGTGCAGGATCTGGTCGTCGGTCATGTTCTCGACCATCGCGCGCAGCCGGTGGTCGTCGCCGAAGAAGTGCTCGCGGATGTAGGACCCGGACTCGGTGGCGTAGGTCTGGAACTGCCCGTCCGGCGTCGTGTTCATCTTGTTGACGAGGATGCCGTCCCGGTCCTGCGCGAGCAGCGGGTCCCAGGAGCGGTCCCAGATCAGCTTGATCACGTTCCAGCCGGCGCCCCGGAAGACCGACTCCAGCTCCTGGATGATCTTGCCGTTGCCGCGCACCGGCCCGTCCAGCCGCTGGAGGTTGCAGTTGACCACGAAGGTCAGGTTGTCCAGGCCCTCGCGGGCGGCCAGGGAGAGCTGGCCGAGCGACTCCGGCTCGTCCATCTCGCCGTCGCCGAGGAAGGCCCACACGTGCGACCGCGAGGTGTCGGCGATGCCGCGCGCCTGCATGTAGCGGTTCATCCGCGCCTGGTAGATCGCCCCCAGCGGGCCGAGGCCCATGGAGACCGTCGGGAACTCCCAGAAGTCCGGCATCGAGCGCGGGTGCGGGTAGCTGGACAGGCCGTCCGGGTACTTCGACTTCTCCTGGCGGAAGCCGTCGAGCTGCTGGTCGGTGAGGCGGTCGAGCAGGTAGGCGCGGGCGTAGATGCCGGGGGAGGCGTGCCCCTGGAAGAAGACCTGGTCGCCGCCGTCGCCCTCGTCCTTGCCGCGGAAGAAGTGGTTGAAGCCGACGTCGTAGAGCGAGGCGGAGGAGGCGAAGGTCGCGATGTGGCCGCCGACGCCGATGCCCGGGCGCTGGGCGCGCGAGACCATCACGGCCGCGTTCCAGCGGGTGGCGTTGAGGATCCGGCGCTCGATCTCCTCGTTGCCGGGGAAGAACGGCTCGCTCTTGGTGGGGATCGTGTTGACGTAGTCCGTGCTGCGCATCTCGGGCACGGCCACGCGCCTCTCGCGGGCCCGCTCGATCAGGCGCAGCATGAGATAGCGGGCCCGCTCCCGGCCGCGCTCGTCGACGGCGGCGTCCAGGGAGTCGAGCCATTCCTGGGTCTCTTCGGGATCGAAGTCAGGGACCTGACTCGGAAGGCCGCCAATGATGATCGGGTTGCGATCGGATCCGGAAGCCACGCTGTTCCTTACCTGTCGGAGGGCCGGTTCTCGTTGCAGCTGCCTACACCGCGTTCCCCATCGTGTACCTGGGGAAGCCGTACGTCATCTCCACGCTCGTCTCGGCCGGCGCACCACCGGTCAAAACGCAACGATACGCCCGGGGTGTGACGTGCTTGGCAAAATTGTTCGAGCGACGTATCCCAGGATGATTCCGAACGGGGCAAACCGGGCACACCGGCGTGATGTGGGTCGGGGAAAAGCGCGATACGGTGCCAGGAGTTGCGACGACCCGGCCGGGATCGTCACCGTTTCGACGGTCCCGACGGCCGGGTACTTGCGCGATCCGTTCCGCCCGTGTGGACTACGGCCAATGCTTCGCGCACGCGCGTGGCTGAGATACTCGACAAGACATGATCAGGAGGCAACCCGTGAGCGCGACCGCGGACCACGCGGAGGAGCGGACGAACCCTGCCGCCAGGCTGGGGTTCCAGCCCGGGCAGGTGGTCCAGGAGATCGGCTACGACGACGACGTCGATCAGGAGCTCCGCGAGGCCATCGAGGAAGTCACCGGGACTGACCTCGTGGACGAGGACTACGACGACGTGGCCGACGCCGTTGTGCTGTGGTTCCGTGACGACGACGGCGACCTGACGGATGCGCTGGTGGATGCCACCACGTACATCGAAGAGGGCGGCGCGATCCTGCTCCTCACGCCGAAGACCGGCCGTGCGGGGTATGTGGAACCGAGCGACATCCAGGACGCCGCCTCGACGGCCGGCCTGACGGCGTCGAAGGGCATCAGCGTGGGCAAGGACTGGAGCGGCTCGCGTCTGGCGACGCCCAAGGCCGCCAAGTCCAAGCGGTGACCGTGTACGGCTGACCGCCGGCCGGGCGGGGCCCCACCGGGCCCGGCCCGGCCGCCGCGTACCCTCCGGCGACCGCTGCGTAGGGTGGACCCGAGCGCTTGTGCGTTCACCCGTACTCCACCCGGAACGGCCCACCGAAGGGATGCACGACGATGGCGATCCAGGTCGGCGACAAGGCGCCCGATTTCGAGCTCAAGGACAACCACGGCCGCGCTGTGAAGCTCTCGGACTTCCGCGGCGAGAAGAACGTGGTCCTGCTCTTCTACCCGTTCGCCTTCACCGGCGTGTGCACCGGCGAGCTGTGCGAGCTGCGGGACAACCTGCCCAAGTTCACGGAGCGCGACACCCAGCTGCTCGCCGTCTCCAACGACTCCATCCACACCCTGCGCGTCTTCGCCGAGCAGGAGGGCCTGGAGTACCCGCTGCTGAGCGACTTCTGGCCGCACGGCGAGGTCTCGCGCGCCTACGGCGTCTTCGACGAGGACAAGGGCTGTGCCGTCCGGGGCACCTTCGTCATCGACAAGGAGGGCGTCGTGCGGTGGACCGTGGTCAACGGCCTGCCGGACGCCCGTGACCTCGGCGACTACGTGAAGGCGCTCGACACCCTGTGAGCCAGGCGGGCCGACATCCGGGTTTCCTCGGCCAAGGTCCGCGGGGGGCGGGAACCCGTCACTAGGATCGGCACGTTGATCCCATATCCGAAGCACGACGGGGCTCCCCGCCCCTGAACACCACATGGAGGACCCGTGGGAGTCAGCCTCAGCAAGGGCGGCAACGTATCGCTGACGAAGGAGGCCCCGGGCCTGACCGCGGTCATCGTCGGTCTGGGGTGGGACGTGCGCACCACGACCGGCACCGACTTCGACCTCGACGCGAGCGCGCTGCTGCTCGACAACGCCGGCAAGGTCATCAGCGACCAGCACTTCGTCTTCTTCAACAACCTCAAGAGCCCCGACGGCTCGGTCGAGCACACCGGTGACAACCTCACCGGTGAGGGCGAGGGCGACGACGAGCAGATCAAGGTGAACCTGGCCGGCGTCCCGGCCGACGTCGACAAGATCGTCTTCCCGGTGTCGATCTACGACGCCGAGAACCGCCAGCAGTCCTTCGGCCAGGTCCGCAACGCCTTCATCCGCGTCGTCAACCAGGCCGGCGGCGCCGAGATCGCGCGCTACGACCTGAGCGAGGACGCCTCCACCGAGACCGCCATGGTCTTCGGCGAGCTGTACCGCCACGGCACGGAGTGGAAGTTCCGGGCCATCGGCCAGGGCTACGCCTCCGGCCTGCGCGGCATCGCCCAGGACTTCGGCGTCAACGTCTGATCCCCGCACGTCAGGACACCCCCGGCATCCGGCGCCGCACCGTTCACGGGCGGCGCCGGACGCGCAGGACAACCAGGACAGGCACCAGCAGGGGAGGACCAGCATGGGCGTCACGCTCGCCAAGGGAGGCAACGTCTCCCTCTCCAAGGCCGCACCGAACCTCACCAACGTCCTGATCGGGCTCGGCTGGGACGCGCGCTCCACCACCGGAGCCCCCTTCGACCTGGACGCCAGCGCGCTGCTGTGCGGGGCCGGCAACCGGGTGCTGGGCGACGAGTGGTTCGTCTTCTACAACCAGCTCACGAGCCCCGACGGCTCGGTGGAGCACACCGGCGACAACCTCACCGGTGAGGGCGAGGGCGACGACGAGTCGGTCCTGGTGGACCTCGCCAAGGTCCCGCTCCACTGCGAGAAGATCGTCTTCCCGGTCTCCATCCACCTGGCGGACGAGCGCGGCCAGACCTTCGGCCAGGTCTCCAACGCCTTCATCCGCGTGGTCAACCGGGCCGACGGCCAGGAACTGGCCCGCTACGACCTCAGCGAGGACGCCTCCACCGAAACCGCGATGATCTTCGGTGAGCTGTATCGCCATCAGGGCGAATGGAAGTTCCGTGCGGTCGGTCAGGGGTACGCGTCGGGCTTGCGGGGCATCGCTCTAGACTTCGGAGTCAACGTTTCGTAAAGCCGCGTACCGCGCGGGGGAGAACTCTCCTCGGAATTCGTCCGGGAGGGGCCTCAACGGATGATGGGGTAGCCAGTGCTTCTCAAAACCTTCGGATGGTCCTTCGCGATCACCGTGCTCGGTCTGATCGCGGCGGCGTTCTACGGGGGATGGACCGGCTTCGGGGTCGTGGCGATCCTGGCCGTCCTGGAGATCTCGTTGTCCTTCGACAACGCGGTGGTCAACGCCGGAATCCTGAAGAAGATGAGCCCCTTCTGGCAGAAGATCTTCCTCACGGTCGGCGTGCTCATCGCCGTCTTCGGCATGCGGCTGGTCTTCCCCGTCGTCATCGTCGCCATCAGCGCCAAGATGGGCCCGGTCGAGGCCGTCGACCTCGCGATCAATAACAAGGTCCGCTACGAGCAGCTGGTCACCGACGCCCACCCGGCGATCGCCGCGTTCGGTGGCATGTTCCTGCTGATGATCTTCCTCGACTTCATCTTCGAGGACCGGGACATCCAGTGGCTGCGCTGGCTCGAGCGGCCCCTGGCCAAGCTCGGCAAGGTCGACATGCTGTCGGTCTGCATCGCCCTGGTCGTCCTGCTGATCACGGCCTTCACCGTCGCCACCCACGCCCACCAGCACGGCGGCCTGCACGTCGACAAGGCCCAGACGGTCCTGATCTCCGGCATCGCCGGCCTGATCACCTACATGGTCGTCGGCGGTCTCTCCGGCTACTTCGAGGACAAGCTGGAGGAAGAGGAGGAGCGCGAGCACGAGCAGGAGGAGGAGGCCGCCCGCAGCGGCAGGAAGAAGCCCGCGATCGTGCTGGCCGGCCAGGCCGCGTTCTTCATGTTCCTCTACCTGGAGGTCCTGGACGCGTCCTTCTCCTTCGACGGGGTGATCGGCGCCTTCGCCGTCACCAACGACATCGTCCTGATGGCCCTCGGCCTCGGCATCGGCGCGATGTACGTCCGTTCGCTGACCGTCTACCTGGTCCGCCAGGGCACGCTGGACGACTACGTCTACCTGGAGCACGGCGCCCACTACGCCATCGGCGCCCTCGCCGTGGTCCTCCTGATCACCATCCAGTACGAGATCCACGAGGTCATCACCGGCTCCATCGGTGTCGTCCTGATCGCCGCGTCCTTCTTCTCCTCTGTCCGCCGCAACCGCGCCCTGGCCGCCGCGGGCGAGGGCGGCGGCCAGAAGGCCGAAGTGTCCTCCGGGGTGTGACACCCCGGCGGTTGAGGAACGCTCTGAGCGGGGCGGCCGACGCGGTCGGCCGCCCCGTCGGTGTCACAACGGGTACCTGGGGGCGGGAATGGGTTTCTTCGACGGACTGCTCGGCGGGCGTGCCGCCGACTTCGACTCGGGCAGCGCGGCCACCAACGCCATCGAGCTGACCAGGCGGCACCCGACGGTGTCCCTCACCAAGCAGGGCGCGGCCACCGGCAACCTGCGGGTCAACCTCACCTGGCGGATGCGGACCTCCGACTTCGACGGGTCCGCCCGCACCAGCCTGCTGCGCCACCCCTTCAAGGCGCTGAAGCCACCGGAGATCCTGGGCCACGGCCAGAGCATGGTCAACGTCGACCTCGACCTCGGCTGCCTGTACGAACTCACCGACGGCAGCAAGGGGGTCGTCCAGCCGCTCGGCGGCTACCTCGGCGACGTCAACGCACCGCCGTACATCAAGCTCAGCGGCGACGACCGGTTCGGCTCCGGGTCCGGCGAGACGATGTACGTCAACCTCGACCACCGCGAGGAGATCAAGCGGCTGCTGGTCTTCGTCTACATCTACGACCAGACGCCCGCCTTCGACCGCACCCACGCCGTGGTCACCCTCTACCCGGGCAACGGCCCCCGCATCGAGATCGGCCTGGACGAACGCCACCCCCAGGCCCGCTCCTGCGCCGTCGTCCTCCTGGAGAACGTCAAGGACGAACTGATCGTGCGCCGCGAGGTCAAGTTCGTCTACGGCTTCCAGGGCGAACTGGACCGCCTCTACGGCTGGGGCCTCCAGTGGGGCAGGGGCTACAAGACGAAGGTGGACCGGTGAACGGACCGCCTCCCCCTACCGCCCGATGAACTGGGGCCCTTGCGGCGGCATCCGGAAGTACCCGTCCCCCACGGAAGCCGCCGGCACCGGCTGCGGGTACCCGTACGCCGGGACCGCCGGGACCGCCGGGACCGCCGGGACTGCCGGGGGCAACGGCAGGGCGGAGGTCGGCGGCTCCTCCTCGGCCGCCTCCGACTCGTCCACCGAGATGCCGAAGTCCGTCGCGAGCCCCTTCAGCCCGTTGGAGTAGCCCTCGCCCAGCGCCCGGAACTTCCAGCCCTCCCCGCGCCGGTACAGCTCCCCGCAGATCAGCGCCGTCTCGGACCCGGTCTCCGGCTTGATGTCGAACCGGGCCAGCGGCTCCCCGTCGGCGACCGCGGCGTCGTGGATCGAGATGCCCAGCGCCGGCACCCGGTCGAAGGAGACCCCGTCGGCGGAGGCGACCAGCAGGATCCGGGAGATGCCCGGCTCGACCCCGCCCAGGTCTGTCCGGATCGTGTCGGTCAGTCCCTCGGCGACCCGCTCCTTGCCCAGCCGCCACACCGCCCCGGAGGGGTGCCGGGGCTGGTTGTAGAAGACGAAGTCCTCGTCGGAGCGCACACGGCCGTCGGGGCCCAGCAGCAGCGCCGACACATCCACGTCCGGCACGAGCTGCCCGGGTGTCCAGCGCAGCACGGCGCGTACCGTGGTGGCCTCCAGCGGGACGTTCGACCCCTTCAGCATCGCGTGCGTCATGCGGTCATCCTGCCCTCTCGGTCCTGGTCACGACAATGCGGGGCGGTGGAGCCGGCACGGGGGAGTTACCGGAAATTCATGCCCGCGGGGAACCTCCGACATGGGTCCCTACGTACTATTACCGGCCACCCTTTACCGAACCCAGAGGTTTGGCCGGAGTCCAAAGGGAGTCCTATGCGTCATTTCGGGCACATCGCCCCCGAGGTGCGGAAGCGCCTCTTCCATCAGGAGCCGTGCGCGTTCACCGCCGGCTCCCCGGCCCGGCTGCTCTCCGCGGCCCTGGGCGCCACGCTGTACAGCCCGGCGACCCGGCCCCGGCTCGCGGACGACATCGTCAAGCAGGCCGGGAGCGGCGTGGTGTCGATGGTGCTGTGCCTGGAGGACTCGATCGGCGACGCGGACGTGGCGGCGGGCGAGGAGAACCTCGTCCGGCAGTTCGCCGACCTCGCCGCCCGGCCCGCGGCCGAACCGCCGCTGCTGTTCATCCGGGTGCGCACCCCCGAGCAGATACCCGACCTGGTCCGCCGCCTCGGCCCGGCCGGGCGCCTGCTGTCCGGGTTCGTGCTGCCCAAGTTCACCGAGGAACGCGGCGTGCCCTTCCTGGAGGCCCTGACGGCGGCGGAGGGCGCCTGCGGCCGGCGGCTCTTCGCCATGCCCGTCCTGGAGTCCCCCGAGCTGCTGTACCGCGAGTCGCGCGTGGAGACCCTGGAAGGCATCTTCCGGGCGGTCGACAAGTACCGCGACCGGGTACTGGCCCTGCGCCTCGGCGTCACCGACTTCTGCTCCTCCTACGGCCTGCGCCGGGCCCCCGACATGACCGCCTACGACGTCCAGCTGGTCGCCTCCGTGATCGCCGACGTCGTGAACATGCTCGGCCGGGCCGACGGCACGGGGTTCACCGTCACCGGCCCGGTCTGGGAGTACTTCCGCGCCTCGGAACGCATGTTCAAGCCGCAGCTGCGGCAGAGCCCCTTCCTCCAGGTGCAGGCCGCCGAGCTGCGCGACCGGCTGATCGCCCACGCCATGGACGGGCTGCTGAGGGAGATCTCCCTGGACCAGGCCAACGGCCTGCTGGGCAAGACCTGCATCCACCCCTCCCACGTCCTGCCCGTGCACGCGCTCTCCGTGGTCAGTCACGAGGAGTTCAGCGACGCCCAGGACATCCTGCGGCCGGAGCGCGGCGGCGGGGGTGTACTGCGGTCGGCCTACACGAACAAGATGAACGAGGTGAAGCCGCACCGCGCCTGGGCCGAGCGGACCCTGCTGCGGGCCGAGGTGTTCGGCGTCGCCCACGAGGACGTCGGCTTCGTGGAACTGCTCGCCGCCGGCATACCCGGCTGAACCTTTCTCCACCTGACCAAGGAACGCATGAAGAACGCAGTGAACGACGGGGTCTGGTCCGGCGGCTGGGTCGCCGAGCGACTCGGGGTCCGGCTCGTGGGCGACGACGGGCTGACGGCCCTGCTCGGGCTCGCCCTGCGCCGCAACCCCAAGCGGGCCCACCTGCTCGTCTCCCACGTCCTCGGCAAACACGTCCCGCAGTCGCCGTCCGTGGTCTACGACCACGGCCTGGACCTGGGCCGCCGGGTCGCCGCGCTGCTCGGCGCCGAGGCGGCGGACGCGGTCGTCCTCGGGTACGCCGAGACCGCGACCGGGCTCGGGCACTCCGTGGCGGACGGGCTCGGCGCGGTGCCGTACCTGCACTCCACGCGGCGGCCGGTGCGCGGGGTCGCCCGCGCGGGCGGGTTCGAGGAGTCGCACTCCCACGCCACGTCGCACCTGCTGCTCCCCGAGGACCCGGGGCTGCTGTCCGGCCCGGGGCCGCTGGTGCTGGTGGACGACGAGTTCTCCACCGGCAACACCGTGCTGAACACCATCCGTGACCTGCACGCGCGGTATCCGCGCCGGCGCTACGTGGTGGTGGCCCTGGTGGACATGCGGTCGGCCGGGGACACGGCCCGGCTGGAGCGGTTCGCCGCGGAGATCGGGGCGCGGGTGGACGTGGTCGCCCTCGCTTCCGGGACCGTGGAGCTGCCGGAAGGAGTGCTGGAGAAGGGGCAGCGGCTGGTCGCCGAGTGCGAGTCCGCCGGGCGCGACTCCGCCGTGGCCGGCGCCCCCGGGAGGCAGCCTCGGCCGGACCGGGTCACGAAGGTCGACCTGCGCTGGCCCGCCGGCCTCCCCGACGGCGGCCGGCACGGGTTCACCCCCGCCCACCGCGCCCGCCTGGAGGCCGCGCTCCCCGCCATGGCCGCCCGGATCCGGGACGCCCTGCCCGGCGACGCCCGCCGCGTGCTCGTGCTCGGCTCCGAGGAGCTGATGTACGCGCCGCTGCGGCTCGCGCGGGAGCTGGAGCGCGGTACGGACGCCGAGGTGCGGTTCTCCACCACCACCCGGTCGCCCGTCCTCGCGGTGGACGACCCGGGCTACGCGATCCGCACCCGCCTCGTCTTCCCCGCCCACGACGACCCGGCGGACGGCCCCGGCGAGCGCTACGCCTACAACGTGGCCGGCGCCGGCTTCGACGCCGTCGTGGCCGTGGTCGACTCCGTCGCCGACACCCCCGCCCTGCACGCGCCCGACGGCCTGCCGGCCCGGCTCGCCGAGTGGGTCCCGCACGTTCTGCTCGCGGTCGTACCGTCGTACGTCCCGCACGTCCCCGAAAGGCCGGCCATGCTGCCCGAGCCCCTCCGCGGCCCCGCGTTCTCCTCGTACGCGCCCGAGGAGGTCGGCTGGCTGCTCCAGGACCTGTCCGACGTGCCCCTGGAGGCGCCGACCGAGGAACGCGAGGAGGCCGTCCAGAGCGGCGGCGCGCACTACGCCGAGTCGCTGCCGGTGGAGTACCAGCCCAGCGAGCGGTACCAGGAGCTGTTCCACGCGGCCCTGGAGGCGTCGGCGGCCCGGCTGGCGCGGGCGGTGGGCGTCGTCACCGAGATGGTGATCGGCGAGCGCTCGCCCCGCCCGGTGCTGGTCTCCCTGGCCCGCGCGGGCACCCCGGTGGGCATTCTGATGCGCCGCTGGGCGCGCCTCCGGCACGGCCTGGACCTGCCGCACTACGCCGTGTCGATCGTGCGCGGCCGGGGCATCGACACCAACGCGCTGCGCTGGCTGGCCGCCCACCACGACCCCCGGGACGTCGTCTTCGTCGACGGCTGGACCGGCAAGGGCGCCATCACCCGGGAACTCGCCGAGGCCGTGGCCGAGTTCGAGAAGGAGCAGGGCGTCAGCGGGTTCGACCCGGAGATCGCCGTCCTCGCCGACCCCGGCTCCTGCGTGCGCACCTACGGCACCCGGGAGGACTTCCTGATCCCCTCCGCGTGCCTCAACTCCACGGTGTCCGGGCTGGTCTCGCGCACGGTGCTGCGCGCGGACCTGGTCGGCCCGGACGACTACCACGGCGCGAAGTTCTACCGCGAACTGGCCGGCGCCGACGTCTCCGGGGCCTTCCTCGACGCCGTCTGCGCCCGGTTCGAGGAGGTCGCCGGCACCGTGGCCGGCGCGGTCGGGGAACTGCGCGCCACGGACCGCACCCCGACCTGGGCGGGCTGGCGGGCGGTGGAGCGGATCAGCGAGGAGTACGGCATCCACGACGTGAACCTCGTCAAGCCGGGCGTCGGCGAGACCACCCGGGTGCTGCTGCGCCGGGTGCCGTGGAAGATCCTGGCCCGCGCGGGCGCCGGCGCCGACCTGGACCACGTACGCCTGCTCGCCGGGCAGCGGGGCGTCCCGGTGGAGGAGGTCGGCGAGCTGCCGTACAGCTGCGTCGGGCTGATCCACCCCAAGTACACACGCGGTGCCACGGGCGCCGACGGAAGGGCGGTGCACGTCTGATGCCGGTGCTGGTGGCGAGCGATCTCGACCGGACGCTGATCTACTCCGCGGCGGCCCTCGCGCTGACCATGCCGGACGCCCGGGCGCCCCGGCTGCTGTGCGTGGAGGTGCACGAGGCCAGGCCGCTGTCCTTCATGACGGAGACGGCGGCCGATCTGCTGGCCGGCCTCGGCGACGCGGCCGTGTTCGTGCCGACGACGACCCGGACGCGCAAGCAGTACCAGCGCATCAACCTCCCCGGCCCGCCGCCGCGGTACGCGATCTGCGCCAACGGCGGCCATCTGCTGGTCGACGGGGTCACCGACGCCGACTGGCACGCGCGGGTGCTGGCGCGGCTCGCCGACGAGTGCGCGCCGCTGGCGGAGGTCCGCGAGCACCTGCTGCGCTCCGCCGACCCGGTGTGGGTGCGCAGGCACCGGGCCGCCGAGGACCTGTTCGCCTATCTGGTGGTGGAGCGCGAGCTGCTGCCCGAGGACTGGGTGAAGGAGCTGGCGGTGTGGGCGGAGGACCGGGGCTGGACCGTCTCGCTCCAGGGCCGCAAGATCTACGCCGTGCCCAAGCCGCTCACCAAGGGCGCCGCCGTCCGCGAGGTCGCCCGCCGCACCGGCGCGGACCTCACCCTGGCCGCCGGGGACTCGCTGCTGGACACCGACCTGCTCCTGGCGGCGGACCGGGGCTGGCGCCCCGGTCACGGCGAACTGGCCGACTCCGGCTGGACGGCCCCCGGGATCACCGCCCTGCCGGAACGGGGCGTACTGGCGGGGGAGCGGATCCTGCGGGAGTTCCTGAGAACGGCCCGGGACCCCGGGCGGGGCTAGCCGCAGCACCCGCCGCCGCAGCACCCGCCGCCCCCGCCCGCCCGGGGGGCGGGGGCGCCGGCGACGCCCCCCACGGCCACCGTGGACAAGAGTTTCACCGTGTCGTCGTGCCCGGCGGGGCACGTCGCGGGGTCGGCGGACTCCGCCATCGGACGGTTCAGTTCGAACGTGTCGCCGCAGCTCCGGCAGCGGTACTCGTAGCGAGGCATGGGCCCAGGTTAGCCGTCGGGGGCGTGTCGGGGGCAGCTCGATGTTTCACGAGTGCTGCCATCCGTCCGGCATATGTGCAGGGCATTCGAAAACGTTACTGATAATTTGTGAACGCCGTGGCGAGGATGCTCAGCTCACCCGCGCGAGCGAGACCGAGTGCGGAGGGAGACGCAGGCGTGACCGATGCGTCGCAGGGGGAGGACGGCACCGTGACCGGTGGCCGTGGCGAGGAGCCGGCGGGCGCCGACGAGACCCTGCACCTGAGAGTCGACGCCCTCCGGGCGGACGAGACGATGCAGTTGCGGGTCCCCCCGCCGCCCGGGACGCCCGCGCCGGCCGGCGGCCGGGCCGAGCGCCGGCGCGGCGCGCGCTCCGCCGCCCGGGAGCGCACCGGAGGCCGGAAGCGCGCCGCCGAGCCGGGGGCGGCCGCGGCCGCCTCCTTCCGCCGGCTCGGGCCGCTCGCCCCGTACGCGCGCCGAATAGCCCCCTACGCGCGCCGCCTGAAGCCCGTCTACCCGCGCCCGGGCCGCACCGGCTGGCGCCGCTGGATGCCCTCCTGGCGCCAGTGGATCGGCGCCGTCCTGACCTCGTTCGGCCTGCTCGGCGCGTTCCTGGTCACCGCCTACGCGATGACGGACATCCCGGCCAACATCAACTCGTACGCCACCCAGCAGGACAACGTCTACTTCTGGTCCGACGGCACGCCCATGGCCCGCACGGGCTGGGTGCAGCGGCAGGCGATGCCGCTGAAGGACATCCCGCAGGACGTGCGCTGGGCGGTCCTCGCGGCGGAGAACGAGAGCTTCTACTCGGACCCGGGCATATCCCTCAAAGGCATCAGCCGGGCGCTGTTCCGCACGGTGGGCGAGGGGGACACCGAGGGCGGTTCCACCATTACCCAGCAGTATGTGAAAAACGTTTACCTGACGCAGAACCAGACGGTCAGCCGCAAATTCACCGAGGCGATGATCGCCCTCAAGCTCGACAACAAGATGAGCAAGGACGAGATCCTGGAGGGTTATCTCAACACCAGCTGGTTCGGCCGCGGCACCTACGGCATCCAGCGCGCCGCCCAGGCCTACTACGGCAAGGACGTCGGCAGGCTCAACGTCTCCGAGGCGGCCATGCTCGCCTCGCTGCTCAAGGGCGCCGGGCTGTACGACCCCACGCTCGGCAAGGCCAACCGCGCCCGCGCGGTGGAGCGCTGGTCGTGGACCCTGGACCGGATGGTCAAGATCGGCAAGCTGTCGCCGCGGGAGCGGGCGAAGTACACGAAGTTCCCCGACCCGCTGAAGACCAACCCGCTGTACGACACCGGCGAGCAGAGCGACTACCTGGTGGAACTGGCGTCGCAGTACGCCAAGAAGGCCGCGCACCTGACGGACAAGCAGTTCGACCTGGGCGGCTACCAGATCTACACGACCTTCGACCGCAAGCGGGAGCGGGCGCTCACCGACGCCGTCGCCAAGGCCCGCAAGGAGGCGAGGGCGAACGATCCCGAGGTGGCGGAGAGCGGCCACTACGGCGCCGCCTCGGTGGCCGCGGACGGCCGGGTGCTCGCCGTCTACGGCGGCCCGGACCACCGCAAGCAGGGCTACAACGAGTCCAACGCCACCACGGTCCCGGCCGGCACCGCGTTCCTGCCGTTCGTCTACGCCGCCGGACTCGAACACGGTGTCCACAAGACGCGCAGCGGCCCCGCGACCCCCGTCGGCCCGGACAGCGTCTACGACGGCGACGACGGCGTGCCCGTCACCACGCCCGAGGGGCCGTACTGGGACCGCAGCGGCAAGAAGGTCGCCGCCCGCAACGACGGCGGGAAGTCCTACGGGAAGATCACCCTGCGCGAGGCGCTCGCCAAGTCGGTGAACACCCCGTTCATGCAGCTCGGCATGGACGCCGGCCTGGACAAGGTGCGTGACACCGCCGTGGCCTCGGGGCTGCTGCGCTCCAGCATGGGCCCCCAGGTGCCCGGGCTGTCGCTGGGCACCTCCACGCCCAGCGCGATCCGGATGGCGAGCGGTTACGCCACCTTCGCCGCCGGGGGCAACCACACCGAGCCGTACTCGGTGCGCCGGATCACCCGCAACGGCGCCCCCGTCGCGCTGAACACCCCGCATCCCAGGCGGGCCGTCGGCGCCCGGGTGGCCGAGCGGGTCACCGAGGCGCTCACCGACTCCTTCCGCACCGCCCACCCCGACGCGGCGGCCGGCCGGTCCGGGGTGTCGGGGAAGGCCGGCGGCAACGAGAAGGACACCGCCGCCTGGTACGTGGGCACGGCCGACGCCGTGTCCACCGCGATCGTCGTCTACCGGATCGACCTGGCCAAGTCCCTGGAGCCACTGCCGCTCAGGGGGCTGGCCGGGTCCGCCCACAGCGTCCCGTACGCCCTCTGGTCGGCCGCGACGGGCCTCGGCTGAGCAGGGATCACCCGTCTACCCTCCCCTTCCCCAGAATGAGCCGCGCATGTCCCGCAAGATGTCGTCGTCAGGCCGCCGTCGAGCCCCCCGCCGCCGCGGCGCGCCCCGCGCCACCCGCCCCCAGGTCCTGACACTGGCCGCGCTCCTCGTCGTGGCCTCCCTGGTGGCCGGGTTCCTGGCGCTGTCCGGCTCGGACAGCGACAACACCCCGGCCGCCGCGACCGGCAGGAAGCCGAGAACGGCCGCGCCCAAACCCAGCCCGACCCCGTCGTGGGACGGCAAGGTCAAGGTCCTCGGGGACGGCTCGACCTCCTACACGGGCCCGCAGAAGCGGCAGTTGAAGCCCGAGCCGCTCAAGCCCGGGGAGAAGCCGCCCCAGTTCGTGGTGTTCTCCTGGGACGGCGCGCTGGAGGGCGGGGACCACCTGTTCTCGCACTACCGGGAGCTGGCCAAGCAGTACGACGCCCACATGACCTTCTTCCTCACCGGCATCTACCTGCTGCCCAAGAGCAAGAAGGCGCAGTACCACGGCCCGATGCACTCCCCGGGCGACGCAGCGATCGACTACGCCACCGACGACCACATCCGCACCACCGTGGAGCAGTTGTCCAAGGCGTACGAGGACGGCAACGAGATCGGCACCCACTTCAACGGCCACTTCTGCGACGCCAAGGGCGGCGGCGACTGGAGCGTGGGTCAGTGGAAGAGCGAGATCGACCAGTTCTTCGACTTCGCGGAGCACTGGAAGACCAACACCGGTTTCACCGACCTGCCCCCGCTGCCCTTCGACTTCAAGAAGGAGGTCGTCGGCGGCCGGGCGCCCTGCCTGGAGGGCCAGCCGAACCTGCTGAAGGCCATCAAGGGCTACGGCTGGCGCTACGACGCCAGCTCCCCGGGCGACTTCCAGATATGGCCCGCCAAGAAGAACGGCATATGGGACTTCCCGCTGCAGATGCTGCCGTACGAGAGCGGCAAGTACCAGGGCCTGTCCATGGACTTCAACTTCCTGTACAACCAGTCCGAGGGCGAGACGCAGGGCGATCCCGCCAGGTTCCCCCAGTGGGAGCAGCAGACCGTCGACTCGTACATGGCCGGCTTCAACCGGGTCTACTACGGCAGCCGCGCGCCGCTGTTCATCGGCAACCACTTCGAGGACTGGAACGGCGGCATCTACATGAAGGCCATCGACCAGGTGGTCAAGAACGTGTGCACCAAGAAGGGCGTCAAGTGCGTGTCCTTCAAGGAGCTGGCCGACTGGCTCGACGCGCAGAAGCCGTCGACCCTGGCCGCGCTGCGCAGCCTCGACCCGGCCCAGTCGCCGGACTGGTCGGCGGTCGTCAAATAACAAGTCAGCACGGCCGATTCCGCTTGTGCGCCCCTCTTCACATCCGGTGTACCGGCCATGCGAAGATGCCCCTCGCCCGGTAGGTGTACCGGCGTAGAGGGGAACATCATTGAAATCCAGAAGACTGAGCCGTAGTCGGCGCCGTACCGCCATAGTGACCGCCGCGGCCGCCTCGGTGGTCGCCGGCGTGGCCCTGGTGCCGAACTGGAGCGCGGGCGCCGCGGTGACCGACGACCCGACGGTGGACGCGGCCACCAAGGCGACCTTCCAGCGACTGGCCGACGCGGTCTTCACCGACCGCACGCAGGCCCTGGTGGAAGGCGCCGGAACCAAGGAGACCCGGCACACGGCCGGCTTCTCCGGGTCCGTGCGGCTGTCCGGCGGACAGACGCGGGAGCAGAAGTCGGCGCTGAAGGAGCTGAGCGACCGCCGCGGCCGGCTCGCCCGGCTGGGCGAGACGTACCGCGCGGGCAGCACCAAGGTCACGCTCGACGCGACCCGGGTGAAGGGCCGGCACGCGAAGGTCGCCGTCACCGAGACCACGACGCTGACGTACGGCAAGGCCGCCGAGAAGAGCCCGAAGTCGACCGGCTTCCAGGCGCACCACGAACTGAGCTTCACGGCCGACCGGCACGGCGACTGGCGGCTCACCGGCATCCGCGACACCGACGACGGCTACCTCGCCGTGAACCAGGTCGCCAAGCCGGAGGTCGCCAAGCCGCGGACCGCGGCCGAGGACGACGGCCCGCCGAGCGCGGCCCGCGCCGCCACCACCAGGCCGGCGCCCGCCAACCCGAAGAACTTCACCGCGAGCGGCTACGACTACAAGGCCATGGTCGCCTACGCGCAGAAGTACTGGAACAACTACAACCCGGACTACCCCAACTTCAACGGCCAGGGCGCCGGGGGCGACTGCACCAACTTCGTCAGCCAGGCCCTGAAGGCCGGCGGCTGGAAGCACGTGCCCGGGTACACGTACGACTTCCACAAGTGGTTCGGCAACTCCGAGATCCAGTCGGACTCCTTCGTCGGCGTGAACGAGTTCTCCTGGTTCGCCCTGTCCTCCAAGCGGGTCACCAGCCTCGCCAACGTCTACCAGATGGACCTCGGCGACGTGCTCCAGGTGGACTTCAACCGGGACGGGTCCAAGGACCACTCGATGATCGTCACCTCCCGGGACTACCGGGGCGTGCCGTACGTGAGCTACCACTCGACCAACACCTACAACCGGTCGGTGGCCAGCCTCGTCGCCTCGTACCCGAACGCGGCGTTCTACGCCTACCGGACCTGATCCGGACCCCGCCGCGGGCCCTGCCGCCGGCCGTCCTCCTCCCGTTCGTGCAGCGTCCGCCGCTCCGGCGGGGAGGCCTCGGGGTGGCGGGCCCGCCAGTAGGGGTTGTCGTGCGGCAGCGCGTGCCCGACCCGGCCGTACATGCCGAAGGTCATCAGCAGCAGGCCGACGACGAAGCTGAAGTACACGTTCTGGATCTTGAAGGCCAGGAAATTGCTCCCGGTGTCCAGCAGGCCGAGGAACAGGAAGCCGTTCAGCAGGAACAGCACGCCGAGGACCATGTTCAGGGTGGACGCGAAGTTCCCGCCGACGGCCGCGCCCGCCAGCAGCAGCAGGCCGATGCAGATCGACAGCACGCTGAGCGCGCCGTTGGTGTTCAGTCCGGCGACCTGGTTGCCGCCCGTGCTGAAGAAGCCGATCTGGTCCAGCAGGCCGAGAATGCCGAAGGCGACCAGGAACGCGCCGATCACACCCGCGCCGACGCGGTAGACCCGGTTGAGCCGGTGATCCACGGGCAGGTGGTCGTCCAGCCGGGTCCGCTTGCGCTCCCGGGCGTTCCTCGTCCGCACTGCGTGTGTGGCCATGTCCGCCTCCTCGGGCGCTAGCGGAGGCCGTCCGTCTCGTTCCTTCACTATCCGTCCGGCTCCGCCGGGCGGCAACACGCGGCGGTCCGCGCGGTTCAGTGCCCGGCGCCCCGCTCCTCGCGGATCAGCGCCACCACCCGCGCCACGCTCTGCCGCACCGCTTCCGTCTCGCCCAGGAAGTGCCAGTAGTCCGGGTGCCGTTCCGTCAGCGTGCCGACCGCCCGCTCCAGCCGGGCCACCGCGTCGTCCAGCGGCCGGGCGTGCCGGGGGTCGGGCGTCGTACGGCCCGCCATCGCCAGCCGCTGGGCGTCCCGGATCGCGAACCGGGTCCGCTCGATCTCCTCCCGCGGGTCCTTCTGCACGGCGTTCAGCCGGGCCAGGCGGTCGCCGGCGGCCGACACCGCCTCGTCGGTGGCGTTCAGCAGCGCCCGGGCGGTCGCCAGCAGCGCGGTGGCGTCCGCCCACCGCTGGTCGTCCCGCGCGGTCCGGGCCTCCGCCAGCCTCAGCTCGGCCTGCCGCACGTTCTCCGCCGTGAGCGCGGGCACCCGCTGGAGGTCCTGCCAGCAGGCGGCGGTGAACCGGCGGCGCAGCTCGCTGAGGACCGGCTCGACCTGTCCGGCCCGGGTGGTCAGCGCCTGGGCCCGGGTGCGCAGGGACACCAGCCGGTGGTCGATCTCGGCGGCCCGCTCCGGCAGCCGCTCGGCCTCGGCCCGGATCGCCCCGGCCTCCCGCTGCACCCGCTCGGCCCGCTCCAGCGTGGCGTCCACGCCGTGCTGCCCGGCGCCCTGGTTCAGCCGGGTCAGCTCCGGGGACAGGGCCGCGAGCCGTGCGGCCAGGTCGTCGGCGCGCAGGCCCCGCGCGCGCACGGCGTCCAGGGCGTCGCTCGCGGCCAGCAGCGACTGCCGGGCCCGCTCCACGGCGGGCGCCAGCCGGGCCAGCCGGGTCTCCGCCTTGTCCAGCAGCGGCCCGAGCGAGCGCCCGAACTCCTCCAGCTCCCGCCGCGCCCGCAGCAGTTCGTCCCGGGCCGCGCCCAGTTCGGCGCGCGCCCGGGCGGCCGGGCCCGCCTCCAGGCCGTCCCGGTCCAGGTCGTGGGCGTCCACGGCCTCGATGTACCGCCGGCTGGCCTCGTCGATGCGCTGCCCGAGCGCCGCGAAGTCCGTGACGGCGCGGCGGGCGGCGGGGGAGTCGTCCACCGCGGCGATGGTCTCCACCGGGATCCGCAGGTCCCGCTGGGCGGTGTCGAGTTCGTAGAAGGCCGCCGCGGCGGCGTCCTTGGCGGCCTGGGCCTCGGCGCGCTGGTTCTCCGCACGGCCGCCGAACCAGCGCCGGGTGCCCCCGCCGGCGAACGCGGCGGCCAGCGGCGGCGCGGCCAGCACCGGCAGGACCAGGAGGGCGAGGGCGTCCCGCAGGGCGCGGCGGCCGTGCCGGGGCCGGGCGGCGGACGGCGGCGGGTACGGCGGTGTCGCTGGCGTGCCCGGTGTCGCCGTCACATTCCTCTCCCGTGTGGTGGTTCGCCCTGGGTGGTGTCATTCTCCCACCCGGGGGAGACGAACACACGGGCCGGCCGGTTCGCTCCCCGCGCGTGACGTCGCCGTCTGTTTGCGGTGCGGGCCGCCGGGCCATGTAGGCTGTCGACCTGTCCCGGGTGCGTAGCTCAGGGGTAGAGCGCCTGCCTTACAAGCAGGATGTCGGCGGTTCGAAACCGTCCGCGCCCACAGATCCGGCCCCTCGGAGAAGTCTCCGAGGGGCCGTTTGCGTATCTTCCGTATCTTCCGTTTCCCCGTGTCCGAGATCCCCGCGTGCCGGCTATTCCCCGGCCGGCTCCTCGCGGACGTGCTTCAGCCGGGTGCGGGCGTCCATCCGGTCCGCCGCCGGGACCTCCGTCCAGAACCGGTGGGTGCTGACGAACACCGCCAGCTCGTGCTCGCGCCGCCGCAGCTTCTCCACCTGGGCCTGCTCGTCCTCCGTCCAGCCGGGGGACGCGGGCCGCTCCACCTTGCGCCAGCCGTTGTCGTCGCTGAAGCCGTCCAGCGGCTCGACCGACCAGGGCAGCCGCTTGAGCAGGGCCGACAACTCGGCCCGGACCTGATGCAGCTCCTCCTGGCCGGCGAGGAGGTCACTGGGGAATTCATAGGTCGTAGCCACACGGCAATGGTACGCCTGTTCGAATTACCGGGGCGAGCCGGAACCAGGGGTACGGGTGGGGTTTCGGCCGTACGAGTGACCGGTGGTCAGTATCCCGCCGCCCGCAGCTCTCCCACCAGCCGCCGCGCCACCGGCACCGGCACGCCGTGCCGTTCGGCCGCCCTGAGCAGGGCGCCGCCGATGGCGTCCAGCTCCAGCGGACGGCCCGCCTCGGCGTCGCGCTGCATGGACGACCTGGCGGCGGGCGGGAAGGTGTCGTACCGGGCCAGGGCCCGGCCGGGATCGGCGGGGGCGCCGCACGCGCGGCCCACGGCGGCCGTCTCGGCGACCAGTGCCTCCAGCTCGGCGCGGTACCGGGTGCGGGCGGTACCGAGGGGGACGCCGTAGCGGGTGGTGAGCAGGGCGAACGGGGCGAGGAACGCCATCTTGGCCCAGAGCGCCGCCGTCTCGTCCCCGGCCACCCGCGCGGCCGTGCCGGCCTCCCGGAGCAGGGCGGCCAGCACATCGAGCCGGTCGCGCGGTACGCCGTTTCCGGCCAGATCGATCTCGGTGAACGGGCTGCCGTGTTCGATCACGCCCGGCGCGACGCGCGTGGACTCCACGCGGATCACGCCCGGTGCGACCCGGTCGGGCCGGTATCGGGCGCGCAGGGCCGCCGGGTGCTCGACGCCGTTCAGCAGCGGGACGATCAGGGCGTCGCCGAGCACGGCGGGCGGGACGCGGGTCAGAGCGGCGTCGAGCGCGGTGTGCTTGACGGTGACCAGGCAGGCGTCCACCGGCACGCGCAGCGCGGTGTCCGCGTCGACGGCGGCGGTGAAGTCGCCGAACTGCGGGCTGTGGACCGTGATGCCGGTGCGGCGCAGCGCGTCGGCCGTCGCCCGGCCGGCCAGGCAGATCACCCGGTGGCCGGAACGGGACAGCAGGGCGGCGAGCAGGCCGCCGGTGCCGCCGGGGCCGAGGACGGCCACGGTGAGCGGATGCGTCATGGAGTTGTTCCCTTCGACGGTCGGCCCCGGGAGTCGGTGGCCGCCTTCGCGGTGATCATCGCAGGGCACGGCGGCCGGCGCGAGACTGGGCGCATGTGCCGAAGCATCAAGACGCTGCGCCCGCCCGTGCTGCCCGGTGAGGCCACGGACGAGGACATCCGCGCGGCCGCGCTGCAGTACGTCCGCAAGGTCTCGGGCTTCAGGGCGCCCGCCGCCCACAACCGCGAGGCCTTCGACGCGGCGGTGGACGCCGTGGCCCGCGCCACGGCGGAACTGCTGGGGGCGCTGGAGGTGCGGGAGCGAACCGGAGGTGGCCGAAAATAGGCTAGATGTTGAACTTGCAAGTACTGATTAGGTACCCCTAACCTTGGCTCGATTCGGTACCCCGTTCCCCATGGCCGGCCGTCCCCAGTCCCCGCCGGCCAGACACCGAAGAGGAGTCGTCCCCACATGTCCGCTCGTCTCAATTCCGCTCAGCCCTATGCCCTGGGGCTCTTCCGCGTCGTCATCGGCCTGCTCTTCGCCGTGCACGGCACCGCCTCCCTGTTCGGCGTCCTCGGCGGCGCCGCCGGCACCAACGGCGGCACGCTCGCGGCCGGCACCTGGCCCGGCTGGTACGCGGCTGTGATCCAGCTCGTGGCCGGCACCCTGGTGCTGCTCGGTCTCGGCACCCGGGGGGCCGCACTGGTCGCCTCCGGCTCGATGGCCTACGCCTACTTCGACGTCCACCAGCAGGCCGCGCTGTGGCCGATACAGAACGGCGGCGAGCTGTCGGTGCTGTTCTGCTGGTCGTTCCTGCTGCTGGTCTTCACCGGCTCCGGCGCCTTCGGCCTGGACCGCCTCCTCGCCCGGCGCCCCGCGCCGGAGGGCGGCGCGACGGCCGAGCAGACCCCCGTGGCCGCCTGAGTCCACACGGCACGGGCGGCCGGCGTCGAGAACCGGCCGCCCGTGCACAGTTCGGTTCCGCCCGTGCGCAGCGGCCCGCCGGTGAGAGGCGGGCCGCCGCGCACGTCCCGTGATCGCTTCCCGAACCCCCAGCGAATCTCCTGTCACACCCCCCGCGTACGCTGTACAGCCGTCAACGGGGGAATGTCGGGAGTCGTCGTGTGGGAAAGCGTGGGGTCGCTCGCGGCCGGGCCGTGGATCTATGCCGTGGTGGCCGTCTCGGTGCTGCTCGACGTGTTCCTGCCGGTCCTGCCCAGCGGAGTGCTGGTCATCACGGCCGGCACGGCGGCGGCCGCCGGCACCGGCGCGGCCGGCCAGGTCGCGCACGAGGTGCCGGACATCCTGGCCCTGATCCTGTCCGCCGCCACGGCCTCGGTCCTCGGTGACCTGGTGGCCTACCGCCTCGCCTGGCGGGGCGGCGAACGGCTGGACCGGGCCATAGCCCGCTCCCGCAGGCTCACCTCCGCGCAGGAACGTCTCGGTGAGGCCCTCGCCCGGGGCGGCGGCGCCCTGGTCGTCCTCGCCCGCTTCGCCCCCGCCGGCCGCTCGGTCGTCTCCTTCTGCGCCGGCGCCGCCCACCGCCGCGCCCGCGACTTCCTGCCCTGGTCCGCCCTGGCGGGCCTGTCCTGGGCGGCCTACAGCGTGGCCCTCGGCTACTACGGCGCCCAGTGGCTCGGCGCCACCTGGCTGGCCACGGGGGTGTCGGTGGCGGCGCTGTTCGGGGCGGGGGCGGCGGCGGGTTTCCTCATGCGGCGCAAGCCCGCCTCCTGACGCGGGCGCGCCCTCAGCAGCCCGCCAGCCGATCCGTGAGCGCGCTCTTCTCAGCCGGATCGACCGACAGGCCGTAGTAGTACTTCACCTGCACCCACGCCCGTACGTACGTGCACACGTACGCCGACCGCGACGGCAGCCACGTGGCCGGGTCCTGGTCCCCCTTCGCCTGGTTGACGTTGTCGGTCACGGCGATCAGCTGCGGCCGGGTCAGGTCGTTGGCGAAGGCCTGCCGCTGCGCGGTGGTCCACTTGCCCGCGCCCGAGTCCCACGCCTCGGCCAGCGGGACGAGGTGGTCGATGTCGAGGTCGGACGCCGCGGTCCAGGTCGCGCCGTCGTACGGGGAGTACCAGCTGCCGCTGGTCGAGGCGCAGGAGGAGTCGGTGACGACGTTCGTGCCGTCCCGCTTCAGGACCGTCTCGCGGGTGTTGCAGGTGCCGCTGATGGTGATCCAGTGCGGGAACAGGTCGCGGCTGTAGCCGGTGCGGTCCTCCGTGGCCACGGTGAGCTGGGCGAGGTAGCCGCGCGCGGTCGCGCCGCTGACCGGCGTGGGCAGGGCGGCGGAGGCGTTCGGCGAGTTGAACAGGGCGACGGAGGCGATCAGGCCGGTGAGGGCGGCCAGGATGCTCGTCCGTCGACGCGCGTAGAACGTGGGCATGCGTGAACTCCCTTTGGAGCTGGGGGTGTTGGAGTGCGAGCGAGGGAATGCTCGCGATGGGGGGTTGCCGGCGGATGAGCGCTTGGTAAGAAAGTAGTGACGTGATCATGTCAAGACAAGGTTGACGGCAGAACTTTCACATCCCGTACCATGGGAGGCGCAGAAGGGGAGTAGCTCTTCGCCGGACCGTCGACATACTGCTCAGCGAGCCTGAGCCGGCGCCCGGAGGCGGCCTCCGACAGGAACCGCCAGCGAGACCTTCGGCAAAGCAGTGCACGTCCGTGCCCCACCGGGCCCGGGCGACGAAAGCGCTGCCGTGCCGAGGTGTCATCGCGTGACGTACCGCACTCTCGGCCGGGCAGCCCGACCGATTGAGGAACCTTGATCAGCATCACCGTGACGGCGCTCGTCTTCGGCGTCGTCTTCCTCGCCGAGCTGCCGGACAAGACCGCGCTCGCCGGCCTCGTCCTCGGCACCCGCTACCGCGCCTCGTACGTCTTCGCGGGCGTCGCCGCCGCCTTCCTGCTGCACGTCGTCCTCGCCGTCGCGGCCGGCAGCGTGCTCACCCTGCTGCCGCAGCAGCTCGTGCACGCGATCACCGGCGTGCTCTTCCTCGGCGGGGCCGCGATGCTCCTGCTGAAGAAGGACGACGGCGAGGAAGAGGTCAAGAAGCCCGCCGACCAGTCCTTCTGGAAGGTCGCGGGCACCGGCTTCATGCTCATCCTGGTGGCCGAGTTCGGTGATCTCACCCAGATCATGACCGCCAACCTCGCCGCCCGCTACGACGACCCGATCTCCGTCGGCCTCGGCGCGGTGCTCGGTCTGTGGGCCGTCGCCGGACTGGGCATCGTCGGCGGAAAGGCCCTGATGAAGCGGGTGCCGCTGCGGCTGATCACCCAGATCGCGGCGCTGCTGATGCTGGCGCTCGGCGCGTGGAGCCTGTGGGAGGCGGTGGCCGGCTGAGCGGGCGGGCGGGCGAACGCGGGGTGAATCCCCGCCGGGGCGGTGGCGGAAACACGGCCCCGTTTTGTACCGTGGAGAAACAAAGTGGCTCCCGCCCGTTCTCCCTGACCGGCGGGCGGGGCCGCCTTGTCCCTCCCGCCGTCCCACCCGACACGGGCCTTCCTCCCTCCTGGAGCTCGCCGATGCCGGCCACCGCCACGCCCACCGTCCTCACCTGCCGTGCCCTCCTGCTCGACATGGACGGCACCCTCGTCAACTCGGACGCCGTGGTCGAGCGGGTCTGGCGGCGCTGGGCCGGGCGGCACGGACTGGACGGCGACGAGGTGATGCGGGTCATCCACGGCCGCCAGGGGCACGCGTCCATGGCCCTGCTGCTGCCCGGCCGGCCGATGGAGGAGAACTTCGCGGAGAACGAGCGGATGCTCGCGGAGGAGACCGCCGACATGGAGGGCGTGGTCGAGATCCCCGGCGCCGGGGCGTTCCTCGCGTCGCTGGCGGGGCTTCCGCACGCGCTGGTGACCTCGGCCGACCTCGGGCTCGCGACCGCGCGGATGACCGCCGCCGGGCTGGAGCCGCCGGCGGTCCGGATCACCGCGGAGTCGGTCGGCGCGAGCAAGCCCGACCCCGAGGGCTTCCTGAAGGGCGCGGCCGAGCTGGGGGTCGATCCGGCCGACTGCGTCGTGTTCGAGGACTCCGGCGCGGGGATCGCGGCGGGGCGCTCCGCGGGGATGCGGGTCGTGGGCATCGGGCCGCGGGCGGTCGCCCACGAGCCGGACGTGGCGGTGCCGGACCTCACGCGGGTGGCCGTCGAGGCCGGCGCCGACGGCACGCTCCGCCTGCGGATCGGCTGACCCGCGCGGCGGAGCCGTGCACCGGATGCGGCCCGCGTCTCCCCGGGCCCGCCTCAGGGGTCCTCGGTCTCCCGCTCCAGGCTCCTTCTCGTCGCCGGGCCGTATTCGCCGAGGGGATCGTCCCTGACGCCCCGGGCCAGCTGGTAGTTGCGTACGGCGTCCTCCACGGGCCGGGTGAAGGTGCCGTCGATCCGGTCGCCGTAGAGGTTGAGCTGACGTAGGCGCTGCTGGAGTTCCGTCACCTCCGGGCCGCTGTCGCCGCGCCGCAGCACCGGGGCCGGCGCCGGGGTGGGCGGCGCGGCGGAGGATGCCGAGGGGGACGGGGTGGGGGAGCGGGTCGGGGACGGTGTGGGCGTGGGGGTCGGTGACGTGGGGGCCGGCGAGGGCGTCGGGGTGGCCGGAAGCGGCGGGGACGGCGGGGGAGCGGGCGGGGGAGCCGCGGGCGCCGGTGCCACGGGTGACGCGGGAGTCGTCGCCGGCTCGGCCGGGATGCTCTGCCTGATTTCCCGGGCCGCCCGGTCGTGGGTCGGGGTCCGGTAGGAGACCAGGGCGAAGGCGGTCGCCGCCAGCAGGGCCGCACCGAGGCCCGCGCCCACGAGCAGCACGGTACGGCGGGAGCGGGGTCCGGGCCCGGCGTCCCGGTCCGGGGCCGGCGGCCGGGGGACGGGCACGGGCGGCAGCGGGGGTCCGGGGGCGCCGGTGCGCACGGGCGGGAGGGCCGTCGTGGCGGATGCCGCCGTGACGTACGGACGTATCCGCAGCGGGTCGAAGTCCTCCGCCGCCGCGGCCTGCGCCGTGCGCGTCTCGCGCAGCGCCTCGGCCGCCCGCTCGGTGCAGTCGCACGCCGGCGTGTTGTCCGGCCCCCTCGGCGTCCCGCACTCCGGGCACGTGGTGCCCCGCTCTCCCGTCACGTCCGTCCCCCTCCCCTCGGGAACTTCAGAGGTTATGCGTACGAGCGCCGTTCCCGCAGGACTCGACAGGCCATAACCGGTCACACAGATGACGATGGAAGGTGCACCCGAGCCCCGGGAGGTCTCCATGGCCCTGGACACGCACGGTACGGCCGAGCACACCCGGAGCGGCGAACACGTTCCGGGCAGCGTGCTGGTACCGATCGGCGCGCTGTTGCTCGGCCTGCTGCTGGCCGCCCTCGACCAGACCATCGTCGCGACCGCGCTGCCGACGATCGTGAGCGACCTCGGTGGGCTGGAGCACCTCTCCTGGGTCGTCACCGCCTATCTGCTGGCGTCCACCGCCGCGACCCCCCTGTGGGGCAAGCTCGGCGACCAGTACGGCCGCAAGCGGCTGTTCCAGGCCGCCGTCGTGATCTTCCTGATCGGCTCCGCGCTGTGCGGCACGGCCCGGGACATGCCCCAGCTCATCGCCTTCCGGGCGCTCCAGGGGCTCGGCGGCGGCGGGCTGATGGTGCTGTCGATGGCGATCGTCGGAGACCTCGTGCCCCCGCGCGAACGCGGGCGCTACCAGGGCCTGTTCGGTGCCGTGTTCGGCGCCACCAGCGTGCTCGGTCCGCTGCTCGGCGGCCTGTTCACCGAGCATCTCGGCTGGCGCTGGGTGTTCTACGTCAACCTGCCCGTCGGCGTCGTCGCGCTCGCCGTGATCGCCGTCGCGCTGCGCCTGCCGCGGCACGCCGCCCACCATGTCATCGACTACCTCGGCACCCTCCTGATCGCCGCCGTCGCCACCTGCCTGGTGCTGGTCGCCTCGCTCGGCGGTACGACCTGGGCCTGGGGCTCGGCACGGATCATCGGGCTCGCCGTGCTGGGCGCCGTCCTCGCCGCGGTGTTCGTCGCCGTGGAGCGGCGGGCCGCCGAACCCGTGCTGCCGCTGACGCTGTTCCGCGTGCGCACCTTCACCCTGGCGTCCGTCATCAGCTTCGTCGTCGGCTTCGCCATGTTCGGCGCGATGACCTACCTGCCGACGTTCCTCCAGGTGGTGCGCGGCGTCTCCCCGACGCTGTCCGGCGTGCACATGCTGCCCATGGTGTTCGGTCTGCTGCTGTCGTCCACCGTGTCCGGGCAGATCGTCAGCCGCACCGGCCGCTGGAAGGTGTTCCCGGTCGCCGGCACCGCCGTCACCACGCTCGGCCTGCTGCTCCTGGCCCGGCTCGACGAGCACGACGGGACGGCGGTGACGAGCGTCTACTTCCTCGTCTTCGGCCTCGGCCTCGGCCTGGTCATGCAGGTGCTGGTGCTCATCGTGCAGAACGCCGTCTCCTACGAGGACCTCGGCGTCGCCACCTCCGGCGTCACCTTCTTCCGCTCCATCGGCGCCTCCTTCGGCGTGGCCGTCTTCGGCACGGTCTTCGCGAGCCGCCTCGGCGACAAGCTCACCGACGCCTTCCGGGGCGTGCGGCTGCCGCCCGGCGCCGGCGCCGACGCGCTGAGGTCGGACCCGCGGGGCATCGCCGCGCTGCCGCCGGTGCCGCGCCAGGCCGCCCTGCACGCCTACGCGTCCGCCATCACCGACGTCTTCCTCTACGCGGCCCCCGTCGCCCTGCTCGGCTTCGTGCTGGCCTGGTTCCTCAAGGAGGACCGGCTGCGCGGCTCGGTCACCGCGCCGGACGTCTCCGAGACGATCCCGCCCAACCCGGTCCAGCGCTCCTCCTACGACGAGTGCTGCCGGGCCCTGTCCGTGCTGGGCACCCGCGAGGGTCGCCGCGAGGTCTACCGGAAGATCACCGAACGGGCCGGCTACGACCTGCTGCCCGCCGCCGGCTGGCTGCTGCTGCGCATCCGCCGCTACGGCTCGGTGGAGCCGGGGATGCTGGCCGAGCGCAGCGCGGTCCCGCTCCAGGCGGTCATGGCCGCCGCCCGCCAGGTGGAGGAGCGGCGGCTCGCCGAGCGCCGGGGACTGTACCTGGTGCTGACCGACTCCGGCCGCGAGGTCGCCGAACGGCTCGCCGCCGCCCGCGAGGAGTCGCTGGCCTCGATGCTCGGCGACTGGTGGCGGCCCGGCCGCTGTGACGACCTGGCCCGGCTGGTCCACGACCTCACCGGCGAACTGTGCGGCGCCGAGCGGGAACGGCCGCACAACGGGACCACGCTGACCGAGGTCAGCTGAGGCAGTCCGCCGACTGCGGCCACGAGGCCGGGTCCGAGCCCAGTTCCTTGCGGAACCAGTGGTCGGCGTAGGGGTCGGTGTTGTGCGGGGCGGTCTCGGTGTAGCCGAGGCGGGCGTACAGGGCGCGGGCCTCGACCAGGTCGCCGCGGGTGTCCAGGACGATCCGCCGGGCGCCCAGCAGCCGGGCGCGCACCTCGGCGGCGGCCACGAGCAGCGCGGCCCCGCCCCGGCCGCGCCGCCCGGGCAGCACGAACACCCGGGTCAGCTCGGCGGTGTCCGCCTCCAGCAGCCGTACGCCCGCCGTACCGGCCGGTGTGCCGTCGTACCGCCCGACGAGCAGGCACCCGGTGGGCGGGGCGAGTTCCGCGCCGGTCGTGGCCGCGATCCCCCGCTCCAGCTCGTCGGGGCGGGTGCGGCGCCCCTCGTGCAGGAGGTACCAGCGGTCGCTGACCTCCGTGTAGTACGCCCGCCAGAGTGCGGCGGCGGCCGGGGAGTCGTACGGCTCGGCGGTGATCGTCCACGTCATGGCGGCCATTGTGCGGCGCGGGCCGTCGTTTGTGGACCGGGTTCCGGGTCACCCGGGGGATGAACCGGCCGGCGGAGCCGGTCCGAGCGGAAGGGGCCGGAAGGCAACCATGTCCACTTGGCTGATCATTCTGCTGATCGTGATCGCGGCGGTCGTGGTCCTCGGCGCGGCCGGGCTCGTGGCCCGGCGGGGGCGCGACCGGCGCGGCGGGCACAGCCTGAAGCGCCGCTTCGGGCCCGAGTACGAACGGGTCGTCGCCCTGCACGACGGCGACACCAAGGCCGCCGAGCGGGAGCTGGCCGAGCGAGTCGAGCGCCATGGCGAGCTGCGGGAACGGCCGCTGGACGGGGCCGAGCGGCAGCGGTACGCGGATCTCTGGACGGCCGTGCAGGAGCGGTTCGTGGACTCGCCGAAGGAGGCGGTGGCCGAGGCCGACCGGCTGCTCGCGCGGCTCGCGGCGGAGCGCGGCTACCCCGACGGCGGGCGCTACGAGGAGCAGGTCGACGCCCTGTCCGTGCACCACGCCGAGCACGTCGACGGCTACCGGCGGCTGCACCGGGTGGCGGGTGCGGGCGGCGGGACGGAGGAGCTGCGGGCCGCGCTGCTCGGCGGGCGCGCCCTGTTCGACGACCTGACCGGCACGGAGACGGGCCGGCACCGGGCGCCGACGGGGACGGACCGCGCCACGCCGTCCGACGGCGGCGGCTCCCGCGCCCGCTCGCACACGCCGTGGGCCCTGCACCGGAGCCGACCGAAGGAGAGCTGAGACCATGCGGGACATGACGAGCGGCCCCGGCGACGACCGCCACCGCACCGAACGCCTCTCCCGGGCACCGGGCGAGGAATGGACCCCCGAACAGGACACGCCGGACACGGACGAGCCGGCCCCGGGCCGGCGGGCCGCCGGAGATCCCCGCCCGGAGGAACGCCTCCCGGGCGAGCCCGGCCGGGCCCCGGGCGCGGGCGGGCCGGGGGCTTCGGGCGCCCGGATACCGGGCGAGGGCACGCGGGGCGTGGGGACGGCGGGTGCCGGCACCCCGGAGGCGAGCGGTACGGGACCGTCGGGCGGCCGGCTCCCCGGCTCCGCCGGCCCCGGCCGCGAGGGCCTGACCGGCGACGACCGCACCCCCGAGGGCAGCACCCCGCCGCCGCCTCCGGGCCCGGCGGGCATGGCGGGGCCGCGGCCGGGCACCGGGGGCACGGGCGCGGAGAACGCCCGCGGGTCCGGCGCCGAAGGGCCGGCCGGGCACGGACACGGCCCACAGGGCACGGGGCCGGCCGGGGCCGGGCAGTGGCACGGGACGGAAGGGCTGCGGCCCGGTACGGAAGGGCTCGGGGCCGGAGCCGACGAGGGGTTCGGGGCCAGTCACCGCGCGGAGCGGGAAGCGATCTCGGAGGAGGACCGGATGCCCGACAACGGTCTGGGCGCACCGGGGCCCGGCGAGGCGTCCCGGCGGGAGGCGACGACGACCGACGCCCCGGGCCGCGACACCTGGCCGACGGCACCGGGCACACCGTCCGGCGACACGCCTCGGACGGACGACGGACCGGGCGCCTCAGCCCAGGGCTCCCCCCTGCTCGCGGGGGAGGAGGTCCAGGAGTGGCAGCGGCGGCTGCACGAAGTCGTCGCCGGGTTCGTGGACCATCCGAAGGGCGCCGTGGAGCGCGCCGACCGCACCCTGGAGGAGATCGCCGCCCGGTTCACCGAGGCGGTGACGCGGCGGCGCCGCACGCTGCGGACGTCCTGGGAGGGCGCCGAGGAACACGGGCCCGGTGCCGGGACGGACACCGAGCAGCTGCGGCTCGCCCTGCGCGACTACCGGGAACTCGCGGAACGGCTGCTGCGCGGCTGAACGGCTAGCGCGCGGCCGGGTCCGCGCCACCGGCGGCAGCCCTGCGCTGCCGCCATTCCCGTACGACCTCCTCGACGTCGTACGGCTTCTTCCCCAGCGGCGGCCCGGGCGGCGGCTTGAACATCATGTCGCGGATCCTGACGTTGACGTCCTCGATGATCTTGCGCGCGATCCGCTCCGAGGGCGCCGCGTACGCCGCCGCGAGCGCGTCCTCCGCCTCCTTGCGCAGCGCCAGCGCGGGCGGCAGGAAGGCCAGCCCCTCCCGCGCCATCTTCCGCTTGACCCACCACAGTTCGTCGTACGTGGAGTCGACCTCCGCGGGCAGCGGCGCCCCCGCCCCCGGCAGCGCCTCGAACTCCCCGCGCCGCTGCGCGTCGCGTATCTGCTTGTCCACCCACGAGTCGAACGGAACGCCCGGTGGCTTTCGCTCGGTCATGACCCCATTGTGCCGGACGCCACCGCGCCGGGCGTCTTATCATGCGGCGACGGTACGGCGGCCCGCCCGCCGCGACCCACCGCCGCACCAGGACGTTTCAGGGGGGAACGCTCGTGCTCGAACTCACCATGGTCGCCGTGACAGGGGCGGACGCGGGGGCCACCGCCGGCATGACGCTGGCCGAGGTGCCCAGCGCGCCCGGCACCGCGCTGCGGGTCGGCCGGGACGGGGCGGTGTGCCGGCTGGTCACCCCGGAGGACTGGCTGTTCGTCTCCCGCGTCCACCTGGAGTTCCGCTGCGCCCCCGACGGCACCTGGGAGCTGACCTGGCTGCGCGGCTCCCAGCCCGACCCGGCCTCCGAGGTCCGGCTCAGCCACGGCCCGCACGCCCGCTCCGTCGGCTACGGCGCGACCGTGCCGCTGCCGCGCGGCGGATCCGGCGAGATCGTCGTCCAGGACCGCTCCGGCCCGCGCAGCGTCAACGTCGGGTTCTTCCACGAGGTGTGAACCGGGCCGGGCCGCGCGCTCAGTCCTGCACCCGCGCCAGCGCGAAGCCGTCGTAGCCCTTGAGGCCGACCGTCTGGATGGCCGTACCGCTCAGCCGTGGGTGCGAGGCGATCAGTTCCAGCGCGGCGCGGGTGCCGAGCACGTCCGGCTCGGTGCTGCGGGCGTCGGCCACCCGCCCCCCGCGCACCACGTTGTCCAGGATGATCAGGCTGCCCGCCCGGGTGAGCTTGAGCGCCCACTCCACGTAGTGCCGGTTGTTCACCTTGTCCGCGTCGATGAAGACCAGGTCGAAGGGCGCCGGGTTCTCGTCGGCGAGCTTGGGCAGCGACTCCAGGGCCGGGCCCACCCGCACCTCCACGATCCGCTCCAGCCCGGCCCGGGAGATGTTGCGGACGGCCACGTCGGCGTGCTTGGCGTTGTACTCCAGCGACACCAGCCTGCCGTCCTGGGGCAGGGCGCGGCCCAGCCAGATCGTGCTGTACCCGCCGAGGGTGCCGATCTCCAGGACGTGCCGGGCGCCCTGCGTCTGGGCGAGGAGGTGGAGGAGTTTGCCCTGCGCGGCCGTGACCGCGATCGGGGGCAGCCCGGCGGTCTCGCTGTCCCGCAGGGCCGCCCGCAGCGCCTCGTCGTCCGGTGAGAGATGGCTGGTGAAGTAGTCGTCGACGTCGACCCAGAGCTGCGACCCGCTCATAGCGCCTGCTGCCTTTCCCGAGTGTCTTCCGGAGGCTGTTCCGCCCTGCACGTCCGATGATCCCAGCAGACGGGCCCGAACGGGGGAGTTACCCGGCGGCCGGCGCCCCGCGGACGCGGCAGGGGCCCGCGGCCGGAAGGAATCCGGCCGCGGGCCCCTGAACGACGCGCGAGGGAGGTCAGCTGCCCTCGACCGACGGCGCCGAGCCCGGCAGCGGGCGGCCCGCCGACTCCGACATCCGCCAGACGGCGAACCCGCCCACGACGGCGGCGGCCATCATGTAGTACGCGGGCATCATCATGTTCCCGGTCGCCCCGATCAGCGCGGTCACGACGAGCGGGGTCGTACCGCCGAACAGGGACACGGACACGTTGAAGCCGATGGACAGGGAGCCGTAGCGCACCCGGGTCGGGAAGAGCGCGGGCAGCGCGGCCGGCATGGCGGCGGTGAAGCACACCAGCAGCAGGCCCAGCGCGGCCATGCCGAGGCCCACCGCGAGCAGGCTGCCCTGGCGGATCAGCAGCAGCGCCGGGACGGACAGCAGCAGGAAGCCCGCGCAGCCCGCCGCGATCACCGGGCGGCGGCCGACCCGGTCGGTGAGCGCGCCGGCGAACGGCTGGACGATCATCATCAGGGCCATCACGGCGAGCACGACCAGCAGGCCGTGGGTCTCGTCGTACTTCAGCTCACTGGTGAGGTAGCTCGGCATGTACGACAGCAGCATGTAGTCGGTGACGTTGAAGACCAGCACCAGGCCCATGCAGATCAGCAGCGCCTTCCACTGGCCCGCGACCATGTCGCGCAGCGGCACCTTGGGCCGGGCCTCGGCCTTCTCCAGCTGCGCGGCGAACGCCGGGGTCTCCTCCAGCCGCATCCGCAGGTACAGGCCGATGATGCCCATCGGGCCCGCGATCAGGAACGGGATGCGCCAGCCCCAGGAGAGCAGGTCCTCGGAGGACAGCAGGGCGGTCATCAGGGTGACCAGGCCGGCGCCGCCGATGTAGCCGGCGAGCGTGCCGAACTCCAGCCAGCTCCCGAAGAAGCCGCGCTTCTTGTCCGGCGCGTACTCGGCGATGAAGGTGGACGCGCCCGCGTACTCGCCGCCGGTGGAGAAGCCCTGCACCAGCCGGGCGGCCAGCAGCAGGAGCGGCGCGCCGACGCCGATCACCGAGTAGGACGGGATCAGGCCGATGGCGAACGTGCCCGCCGCCATCATGATCATCGTCAGGGCGAGGACCTTCTGACGGCCGATGCGGTCGCCCAGCGGGCCGAAGACCATGCCGCCCAGCGGACGGACCAGGAAGGCCGCCGCGAAGGCACCGAACGTGGACAGCAACTGCGCGGTGGGGTTGCCGGAGGGGAAGAAGACCTTGCCCAGGGTGACCGCGATGTAGCTGTAGACACCGAAGTCGAACCACTCCATGGCGTTGCCGAGCGCTGCCGCCTTGACGGCGCGCCTGACCAGGGCGGGGTCGGTGACGGTGACATTGCGGGCCTTGGCGGCCCGGCGGGTCGTCGGACGCGGGGTGACGGCAGTGGCGGTCGCCAAAACGGGGCTCGCCTACCTTTCGACGGGGACAGGTTCGGGCCCGCCGACGGCAACGATGACGTGCGTGGGCCGAAAATCGACCATAGGCGGCTTCTGTGTCTTACGTGCTGTATGCGTTTAGGTGCACAATGCAGCGAAACCGCGGGTACGCAGGTACGTCTGCCCCCTCACTCAAGGTCATTCCTGCTGGTCAGTGTGATCCTTATCGCGCCCCCGGCCTGCAACCGGAGCCCTGTGGGGCCGAACCGATCCGGACATAAGCGGCCACGTCGGGTTAACGGGGAGTTGCCTGCGTTCCTCCTCCAGGTGTCTGCGAGCCTCATAGGGCACGCGGACAGGAATCCGGCGTATCGGGCGTCCGGGACGAAGGGGCGGGAGGCCGACGAGTCGTGATGAGTGTGAGGCACGGCGGACGAGCCACGGGGGGCTTCGACGCGCCGGAGGCCGGCGCGCGGCTGAGAGCCACCCGGCTCGCCCTGTGGGCCGTGGCCCTGATCCTCGCCGCCCGCCAGATGGCCGTCGTCCTCACCACCCCGGGCAACGAGCGCCTCACCGACCTGGAGACCTGGATCGGTCCCGAGGGCGTCCTGCACGTCAAGGGCTCGATCTACGACTCCACCCGGTTCACCGGCACCCCCTTCGGCGGCCTGGTGCGGCGCCCGCTGACCCGCTGGGCCGAGGCCGCCCTCGGCTGGAGCTGGACGTTCGGCTCCCTGCTGCTGGTCGTCGCCCTCGGCGTGGTCGCCGCCCGCGCGCTGCCCCGGCCGGTCGGCCGCCGCACCGCGCTGCTGGCCGCGCCGGTCGCCGTCAGCCTGCTGATGGTCTCCCTGCCGGTCCGCGTCGACCTGTGGCTCGGCCAGACCAGC
This sequence comes from Streptomyces sp. NPDC104831, assembly GCF_055583025.1. Classification (NCBI taxonomy): domain Bacteria; kingdom Bacillati; phylum Actinomycetota; class Actinomycetes; order Kitasatosporales; family Streptomycetaceae; genus Streptomyces; species Streptomyces sp. NPDC104831. The sequence continues at coordinate 5,958 of NZ_JBVJOT010000002.1, read as the reverse complement.
ATCACCCCGGTCGTGCTCGTCCTGCTCGGCTGCTTCACCGTGCGCGGGCAGCGCGCGAGCGGACTGTGTATCGGCGGGGCCGCCGCGCTCCAGCCCACGGTGCTGCTCTTCGTCCCCCTGCTGTGGCTCACCGACCGCCGCCGGGCCGCCCGCGCCGCCGTCGGCACCTTCGCCGTGTGCACCGTGCTCGCCTGGGCCGCGCTGCCCCACGACTCGTACACCTACTGGGTGCACCACCTGGCCGGGGCCGGGCTCGGCGGGCAGGCCGACGCCCTCGCCAACCAGTCCCTGCACGGCGCCCTGCTCCGCCTCGGCCTCACCGGCCACCTGGAGACGGCGATCTACCTCGTGCTCGGCGCCGCCGTCGCCGTCCTCGCGCTGCGCCGTGCGGTCCGCTACGCCCGGGACGGCCAGCTGCCGCTCGCGGTCGCCGTCACCGGTTGCGCCGCCATCGCCGTGTCGCCCACGACCTGGCAGCACCAGCTGCTGTGGCTGCTGCTCGCGATCGTCGGCCGGGCCGGGCGGCGGGCCTCGGACCGCTACGTCTGGCCGGTGGCCGTCGTCCTCCTCACCACCCTCCCGGCGACGATGATGCTGCCGCAGATGTCCGTGCTGTACCCGCTGCGGGACAACCTGGTGCTGCTCGCGGCGCTGGCCGCCGCCACGGCCGTCCCCTTCCTGCCCCGCACCTCGCCGTACTACCGCGAGCCGATACCCGCCGAGTACGCCCCGCAGGCCCCCGCCCGCTTCCGCAACATCCCCCTCCTGCCCTACCTGCGCCGCGTCCTGTCCCGCCCCAACCTCCTGCTGGAACTGCTGCTGCTCCGCGTCACCTACGCGGCCTACCAGCAGGTACGCCTCGCGGCGACCGGCGGCACCATCTCCGGCGGCCGGGCCCGCGCCGAGCACCACGGCCGGATGGTCCTCGACCTCGAACGCTTCCTGCACATCGACATCGAGCACGCGGTCAACCACGCCGTCGCGAAGATCGACTGGCTGCGGGAGTTCTTCGTCTTCTACTACGAGTCGTTCCACTTCGTCGTCCCGCTGACCATCCTGGGCGTCCTGTACTGGCGCCGCCCGGCCGACTACCGCTGGGCCCGCGCCTCCCTCGGCTTCGCCACCCTGCTCGCCCTGGCCGGCTTCCGGCTCTTCCCGCTGGCCCCGCCGCGCCTGATGCCGGCCCTCGGGATCATCGACACGGTGCACGGCGTCCAGGACTTCGCGAAGCCGGACTACGGCACCCTGACCGCGCTGACCAACCAGTACGCGGCGATGCCGTCGCTGCACTTCGGCTGGTCGCTGTGGTGCGGTGTGGTGATCGCCGTCGTCGCCCCCCGCTGGTGGATGAAGGCCCTCGGCCTCCTCCACCCCTTCCTCACGGTCTCCACGATCATCGCCACCGGCAACCACTGGGTCCTGGACGCGGTGGGCGGCGCGGCGGTGGTGGGCGCGGGCTTCGGGCTGTCGTACGTGTTCCAGGGCCCGCGAGCCGGTTCGGCCGCGGACGCCCCCGCGGCACCGGATTCCACCGGCTCCAAGCGATCCAATTACCTGAACTATCACTTGTTCAGGTGAGAGTTCGGGCGTGTCTCCTTTAACTCCCTCGATCGGTGGGATTTCCCCTTTCGAGGGCTGGAACGGGAAAGGGGACACCCACTCATGAACCGCTTAGCGCGTCTGGCCAGACTCGGCCTGACGGTCGGCACCGCCGTCGTCCTGGCCATCGGCCTGACCTCCAGCGCGGAGGCCGCCACCGGGAGGATCCGGTACTTCACCGCCGGCGGACAGGAATTCCAGATCGACAACCCGCCGGACAACGTCTGCATCAACCTTCGGGCCCGTGCGCAGATCCTGGTCAACGAGACGAACAAGACGGTGAGTTACTACTTCGCCGCGAACTGCGTCAACTTCACCAGCAATCTTGCCCCCGGCCGGGCGGTGTCCTACCAGAACCCCCTGTCCGTGCGCGTCATCGGCTGAGAAGGGCGACACCTCCCATGCCCCGCATCGCACGTACGGTCAGACTCGCCCTGACGGCCGGCACCGCGGCCGTCCTGGCGATCGGCCTGACCTCCAACGCGCAGGCCGCCACCGGAAACATCCGGTACATCTCCTCCTCCGGGCAGGCGTTCCAGATCGACAACCCGCCGGACGGCGCCTGCCTCAACCTCCGAGCCCGCGCGCGGATCCTCAGCAACAACACGGACCACTCGCTGGCCTACTACTACAACGCGAACTGCGCCAACTTCACCGGCGTCCTCCCCCCTGGCGGCGCGGTGTCCTACCAGAACCCCCTGTCCGTGCGCGTCATCTGAGGTCGTCGCCGGACGACGCGGGGCCACCATGGCACTCGAACCACACCGTCTTTCCGTCGGTGCCGGGTGCCACCCCCCACTTGTCCACCACGGCGTCCAGCAGGGCCAGGCCCCGGCCGCCCTCGGACTCCTCGTCCACCTCGGTCTCCAGCCGGGGCAGCGCGGCGCAGCCGTCGCTCACCTCGGCCCGGACCCCCGCCGCCTGCCGGGCCACGACCACCTGGCAGCGGCGGTCGGGCACATGCCGTACGACGTTGGTGACCAGCTCGCTCACGCCCAGCTCCACGGCGAACGTCAGCGGCTCCAGCTCCCACTCGCACAGCAGCGAGCGGACGATCCGGAGGCGGCGGGCCTCACGCAGCGCGAGCTAGGGCAGATCACCAACTACACCGGGTCGCTTATCGGCCAGATCGAGACCGCGAGGAAAGTCCCCACGCTGGAGTTCAGTCAGCGGATGGATGCGGCCCTGGGGACTGGAGGGGCGCTGACCCGGCTCGTGGAACTGGTGCTGCGTAGTCAACTCCCGGCGGGGTTCCAGCAAGTTGCGGAGCTTCAGGCTCGGGCCACGGAGATCTACTCCTTCGAGATGGGCATGGTGCCCGGACTGCTTCAGACCGAGGCGTACGCACGGGCTGTATTCGGAGCTATCGACCAGACCAACCTGGACGACCGTACGGCCGTACGACTCGCTCGACAGGGGATCTTTGAGAAGGAACGGCCCCCAGCCTTCTGGGTAGTCCTGAGCGAGGCGGCTCTGCATCAACAGATCGGTGGCCGAGAGGTCATGGCTGAGCAACTCGCGTATCTGTTGGCCCTCCAAGGCAATCCCCAGATCAACGTCCAGGTGCTGCCGTTTTCGAGCGGAGCCCACGCGGGCATGACCGGCTCGTTCGACGTCTACCGGTTTGCGAGTGACCCGACCATTGTCTACACGGAGGGCTACGGAAGCGCGCATCCGACGGCAAACCCGGAAGCCGTTCGGGACTGCTCGCTCCGTTACGATCACCTCCAAGCCCCGCGCTCTCGATTTAGAAGTCGGCGGAGTTGATCCGGGGCGTCATGGAGGACCGCTATGGAGAGCAAGTGGCGTAGGTCGTCGTACAGCAGTGACCAGGGCGGCCAGTGCCTGGAGGTCGCCGAACCCCCCTGCACCACCACCGTCGCCATCCGTGACTCGAAGAACCCGGCGGGGCCCGTGCTGAACGTCGGCCCCGCCGCCTTCGGCGACTTCGTCTCCTGGGCCGCTACAGCCGCTGAATGATCGTCCCGGTCGCCAGTCCGCCGCCCGCGCACATGGTGATGAGGGCGAACTCCTTGTCCGCGCGCTCCAGTTCGTGCAGGGCCGTTGTGATGAGGCGGGCGCCGGTCGCGCCGACCGGGTGGCCGAGGGCGATCGCACCGCCGTTGACGTTGACCTTGTCGAGGTTCTGGTCGAAGACCCGGGCCCAGCTGAGGACGACGGAGGCGAACGCCTCGTTGATCTCCACGAGGTCGATGTCCTTGAGGGTCATGCCCGCCTTGCCGAGGACCGCGCGGGTGGCGTCGATGGGGCCGTCCAGGTGGAAGTGGGGGTCCGCGCCTACGAGGGCCTGGGCGACGATCCGGGCCCTCGGCTTGAGCTTCAGCGCGCGAGCCATGCGCTTGGAGGCCCACATGATGGCCGCCGCGCCGTCGGAGATCTGGGAGGAGTTCCCGGCGGTGTGGACGGCGGTCGGCATGACGGGCTTCAGGCCGGCCAGCTCCTGCGGGGTGGTGTCCCGCAGGCCCTCGTCCCTGTCGACCAGGCGCCACATGCCCTGACCGGTGTCCTGCTCCTCCTCCGTGGTGGGCACCTGGACGGCGAAGGTCTCCCGCTTGAAGCGTTCCTCCGCCCAGGCGCGGGCGGCGCGCTCCTGGGACAGCAGGCCGAGCGCGTCCACGTCCTCCCGGGTCAGCCCCCGGTGGCGGGCGATGCGCTCGGCGGCCTCGAACTGGTTGGGGAGGTCGACGTTCCACTCGTCCGGGAAGGGTCTGCCGGGGCCGTGCTTGGAACCGGAGCCCGGCGGGACCCGGGACATGGACTCGACACCGCAGCTGATGCCGACGTCGAGCACGCCCGCCGCGACCATGTTGGCCACCATGTGGGACGCCTGCTGCGAGGAGCCGCACTGGCAGTCGACCGTGCTCGCGGCCGTCTCGTAGGGCAGGCCCATGGCCAGCCAGGCCGTGCGCGCGGGGTTCATGGACTGCTCGCCGGCCTGGGTCGCCGTGCCGCCGACGATCTGCTCGACCGCGTCGGCGGGGATGCCGGCGCGGTCGAGGAGTTCACGGTAGGTCTCGCCCAGCAGGCGGGCCGGGTGCAGATCGGCGAGCGCGCCGCCGCGCCGGCCGATGGGGGTGCGGACGGCTCCGACGATCACGGGTTCGGCGGCCATGGGCGCGGGTCCTCTCCGGGCGGGCTCTCCTCCGGAACTGGTACGTGTTCCAGTTCCTGCCCGGCAGTCTGCTGACGTGCTCTCCGCCACCGCAAGGGTCGTGCGGGTGCGGCCGGTCCGACGGGGTCCACCGGAACATACGCGCGTGCGCCGGAGAGCGCAGCGCGGCTTCACGCCATGCTTGATCCGGACCGCCGGCGTGCGCTGCGCCTACTCCCGCCCCGAGGCGGCCACCGCCAGCACGGCCGAGGCGAGCGCGGCGAGCAGCAGCGGCACGGCCAGGCCGTGCCGCAGCACCAGCCAGGCGCCCAGGCACGCGCCGCCGGTCATCGCGAGGACGGCGGCCGTGCGGCGCGGGGAGCGGTGGCCGGTGCCGTCGCCGAGGCGGGACTCGGAGGCGAGGGCGGTCAGGGTCATGGTCAGCACGGTGGTGGTGAGGTCGGGCACCCCCAGCTTGCGGACGGTGGCGTTGCGCAGGCCCATCGCGTAGGCGGTGAGCGCGATCAGGGCGTACCGGGTGGCGCCGGTGTCCGGCCAGGCGAAGGCGACGGCCGCCGACGCGCCGACCAGCGCCGCTTCCGCCGCCAGGGTCAGCCGGGTCCGGCGGCGGCGGGAGCCCCGGCCGTGCCGGACGGCGAGCCGGCCACCGGTCACCGCGCCCAGCAGGAAGCAGCACAGGGACGTGGCCGTGTGGAGAACGGAGAAGCCGGGGGCGCCGGCGGCGGCGAAGCCGAGGATGACGACGTTGCCGGTCATGTTGGCGGTGAAGACCCGGCCGAGGCCCAGATAGCCGACGGCGTCGATCAGTCCGCTGACCACGGTGAGGGCGAGCAGCACGGCCACCAGCCGCAGCCCGCGCGTCTCCGGGTCCGGCAGCATGCGCAGCAGCCTGCGGGCAGGGGGTGCGCGGACGGGGCGGGACACGCGGGGGGCGGGGGGAAGGCGGCCCGTATGGCGGAGGCCCCGTATATACGCGTATACGCGTGCACCCCCGGCCGGGTGGGCGGGGGTGCAGGTGCGTGGGGTGCGGCGGGTGGGCCGCTGTGGGGGGTGGCGGTGGTGTGCCCGGCCCCCGGGGGGTGCTGGGGGCTCAGTACCAGCCGTTGGCCTGCCAGAAGCTCCAGGCCTTGACGGGGCTGCCGTAGCGGGAGTTCATGTAGTCCAGGCCCCACTTGATCTGGGTGGCGGGGTTGGTCTTCCAGTCGCCGCCGGCGGAGGCCATCTTG